>JAFWSS010000020.1 GCA_017524385.1 Prevotella sp. | reverse complement strand
GAGATGCACACCGCCCTTTTGCTCCCCGTCCACTTTTCAAGTGGACTAAAAATTGAAAATTGAAGATTGAAGAGTGAGCCCACTTTAAAAAGTCATGTTTGAGCAAATATCGGTGTTAGTTATCCCCTCCCCTCAAGGGGAGGGGTCTGTAACTTGTTGTTTTTCAAGACTTATTCACCCCACCCCAACCCCTCCCCTGCGAGGGGAGGGGAGATGCACACCGCCCTTTTGCTCCCCGTCCACTTTTTCAAGTGGACTAAAAATTGAAAATTGAAGATTGAAACAACTGGGGGAGTCGGAAGAGGGAGCCAGAGGGCGTTGAGCCATATGGGGACAGGAAGCGTGGAGGGGATGGAATCATCGGAGGGGATCGGAGTATTCGGAAATGTCGGAGTACTTCGGTTGTTGCTTAGAGGAGTGGTGAGAAAAGCCTTAGGACAGACTCCCAAAGCTTGATATGGAAAGACCTGTTTAGGAATCTTTCCGAGTCGAGGATTTGACAATGCTCCAAATCGTTGAGGAACACTTGTTTGACAGCCGCTACGGTCTTTGTGTCATAGATGAAAGCGTTGGCCTCGAAATTGTTTTCGAAACTTCTGAAGTCCACATTGCATGACCCGCACGTGCATAGGTTGTCATCACATATCATCAGTTTGGAGTGGTTGAAGCCCGACTCGTAGAGATAGAATTTCACGCCCGCCTCAAGCATGTCCTCGATGAACGAACGGCTGGCCATTTGCACCATCTTTGAGTCACCCTTCTTAGGTATGATGACCCTCACGTCGACCCCCGCCAGTGCGCAGGTGCTGAGAGCGAACGACACAGGTTCGGTGGGCAGGAAATAAGGTGTCTCGATATAGACATACTCCCTAGCCTCCAGCAGTATTCGCACATATCCCTGCATGAGTTCAGGCCATTGTGTTGTCGGGTCGCTGGTGACGATTTGCATGAGGCACCCATCCTTCCGAGGATTGATGTTGGGATAGAACTCATCGCCAGTGATATGTTTCTGCGTGACGAAATACCAGTCGGTGAGGAATGCCGTCTGGAGTCCATACACTGCCTTTCCCTCCACGCGCAGGTGAGTGTCCCTCCAAGGTTGGTCTCCCCCTTTCACATATCTCAAAGCGATGTTCATCCCTCCGATGAATCCCACCTTGCCATCTACGATGCAAATCTTTCTGTGGTTTCTGTAGTTGACTTTAGATGTCATGGAAGGGAAATAGACGGGCATGAACGGGAACACCTCGACGCCGTTGTTTCGCATAAGTTTGAAGAACTTGTCCTTTACCTTCCAGCAACCGACATCATCGTAGATGACCCTCACCTTCACCCCCTCCTTCACTTTGTCGATGAGCGCGTCGGCGACCAACTTTCCCAAGGCATCGTCATCAAAGATGTATGTGACGAGGTGAATATGCTCCCTTGCTTCCTTGACAGCCTTGAGCAATGCGGGGAAGAACTCGTAGCCGTCAGTATATACATCCACATGGTTGTCGCCCAAAGGCAGGGCCATGTTCTGGTTCTCAAACAGCCTGATGAGTTCTGCGTGAGGTTCCCTGTGCACGATGCCCCCCTTTTCCACCTGCATCGACATGACCTGCCTGTCCATCAAGTCGAGGCTGTGCTTGTTGATGTATTTCTTTTTTCTGACATCCCTTCCGAAGAAGAAGAAGAGTATCACGCCCACGATGGGCAGGAAGCCGAGGACAAGCAGCCACGCCATGGTTTTCACTGGTTGTCTGTTTCCTCTCAGCACGATGATTGCTGTGGAGACCGCCAGCACGGCCTGCACGAGATAAGCAGTCAATGTGAACCAATTGCGTGCGTCCATGTATCAGGGTTTGTTTTTCTCCAATTTCTGTATATAGGCTAGTTCGTTGATGGCGTAGTCAGCCGAGAGCGGGTCTTCCAGCATCTTGTTGAGCAAAGTTTTAGCCTCTTCCAGTCTTCCCTTGTCTATCAAGATGAATGCCTTTCTCCTGTTGAGGAATGCCAGGAAAGCCTGGATGTGTTCCGCCGGTTTCTCCCCCTCTTCCAGGTCGAGGTTTTCGTTGATGGAATCCACCAGTTGGTCGATGGTTCCCATAGAGCGGAAGTCTCCAGAATTGACCATGGCGTTCACTTGTTCCGTGGTGTAAGTGATGCGGTGCAGTCCGGCGAGCATGTCGAGATACCCTAGCGCCCTGTCGTATTGTTTGAGGTCGCAGTAGCAGAATCCGATATGATAGACCACCTCATAGAAAGTCTCCTTCATTCTTCCTTTCATCTTGTCGAAGTCGGGCAGCATCAGGTGGTATGCATTCTCGAAGAAAGGCAGTGCCTCAAGGAAGCGTTTAGCGAGAAAGAGTTTCTTTCCCAGGTATAGCATTTGCGCCGTCTTCATGTCGGTGCAGGCAGCTATGAGAGCTTGCTCTTGTGTGAGGGATTCATCCTTTCCGTTTTTCATTTTCTGCACCGCTTCCTTCCACATGTAGTTGCTTTCGTCGATAAGTTGCTGTCTCGACACGTTGTCGCGAGCCATGAGCACGGAGCATGCGATGATGTTGTTTCTTTGGCTGTAGGGTTGTGCGGGCGATACGGACAAGGGTACGAGCATGGCGTTCACTCTGAACCACGAGGTGGTCCCGTCAGAGCCTTCGTCGTTGAGAGCGAAAGTGATGGTGCGCTCCACCTTTGGTGCAGCAGGGAGGTATGTCCACATCATCGCCGTTGCATATTTGTGCGCGTCTTCCCCCCTGAGTTCCTTTGCCAAGTCGTCAAGGTGGTATCCTAAAATGTTCTGCTCGTCACTGAGCACCTCCACCACATTGCTATACACCTCAAGCCTTGTCGGGTGTGTGTCAGTCAGTCCCAAGGCCTTGTCGAGCAGCACTTGCAAGGTGACGCCCCTGCCGTTGACAGAGCGGTAACTTTGCTGGTCGTCGTCTTGCAGTCTCATTTCCTGCTGCCTGATGAGGAACAGTTCCCTTTTCCTGTTTGCGTTGGTACGCTCTTTGTCGGCATCTCCGGTGCCCTCCTTCTCATCCTCCAATTCCGAGAATTTCCTGACGAGCGCGTTTTGCCAACTGAATGTGGCCGCCATAGCGTCGGCGAGGGTGTTTTTTGCGGTATCGGGATGTAGGAGCAGTCCAGATATGATGTGCATGTCAACCTCGTGTTTGTCCTCGTTGATGCTGTAAACCACCCTGGCGTTGTCGGAATTGATGTTGCATTTGTTGGCCACCACCCTTGCGATTTCAAGATTATCCAATGGCGATGTGAAGCAGAAGAGGTAGGACATTCTCACATATGGAGACGACTTGTCGAGATGCAGTCTGAAATGGCCGCTTTGGTAGTCGTATTGAGCCACACGTGCACCCTCGTCGTCCACCCACTGCACGTTGCAGTTGAGTTCGCGGAGGGCTTCGTCGACCCATTTCTCCATAAGTTTTGCCCTGGCATCCGGTGCCAGTTGCTTTCCTGCGATGCCGAAATCCTTGGCATCATAGGCTTTCTCCCCCTTTTTGTTATAGGCGAAGAAGGCGATGCCAGCCAAGGCGATTATGATATAGATGTATTCCATATAATTATGTTTCCTATTCAATCAAGGTCTTTGATGATGTTATGTCAAGATGCTTTTCCCTGTTCTTTTCGCGATTTCGAGCCTTATTTCTTGCAATCGTTTGGTCTCCTCCATCACTTCCTTTCGCTCTTCATCTGTGTTGGCGACAAGCATTTTCTTCCTCAAGGCATCGCCTCGGATTTGTAGCATGTTCATCCTGTATTCCAGCAAGATGTGCTCCACCAGTGTGCGGATTCTCTCCTCCCCTAACTTCAATTGCATGCTCTCCGAGAGTTTGTAGTCGTCCTCACCCAGTTTAGACGCAATGCTGCTCACCTCTTGGTCGGGATGCTTGGTGAAATGGTCCAAGAGGTTGGTCTTTCCCTCTTGCACCAAAGCCACTGCTTCGTTGATGATGTTTTGGCAGACGGCATTTTCCAACTGTATATCGTCGGCCGAGAGGTCGTAATAGATGAACTCCGCCACGGAGAGGTCGAACTTCTCGCCGTCGGCCCCCTCCACGTCGTGGAAAGGTGTCTCCGCCCCATGTCGCACGACCATCTGCACAAGGAATTCCTCCAACAGCCTTGTCTTTTGGCTTGCGGGAGGCGGCCCCACCTGTTGCACGACGCCCCCTTGTCGCTCCCTCCTGGCCTCATCTCGCTCCATCTGTCTCACTTTCTCCTCACGGTCGCTGCGTATGAACTTGTTCATCTGTTCGATGAGCGTCCGTTCGGCGATGCCGATTCTCATGGCGCAGTCCTTGATGTAAGTTGCCCTTGTGATGGTGTCTTTCACCTGCGAGATGCTCTTGACGATGCTTGAGATGGCCTCGGAGCGCTTGACAGGGTCGGTGACCCCCTTTAGCATCACCTGCGTCTTGAACTCAATGAAGTCGGTCTGGTGACCGGCGATGTATTGTCGGAAGTCCTCAGCGGTGTGTTTCCTTGCGAAGCTGTCGGGGTCATCTCCGTCGGGAAGGAGCAGCACCTTGATGTTCATCCCCTCGGCCAGCATCATGTCGGTGCCCCTGAGAGCGGCGTGAATGCCTGCCTCGTCGCCGTCGTAGAGCAATACGACATTTTGTGTGAAGCGATGGAGGAGCCTGATCTGATATACGCTGAGCGCCGTACCAGAGTTGGCCACCACGTTCTCTATCCCGCATTGATGCATGGAGACGACGTCGGTGTATCCCTCCACCATGAAGACACAATCCTCCTTGGAGATGGCCTTCTTGGCTTGATATATGCCATATAGTTCATGGTCCTTGTGATAGACCACGGAGTCGGGAGAGTTGACATATTTCTGCGCCACCCCCTTCGTGCGGGAGTCGAGCAAGCGCCCTCCGAATGCAGTCACCTTGCCGCTGACACCAATCCAAGGGAAGATGACCCTTCCTGCGAAGCGGTCGTAAAGGCTTCCGTCATCACGCCGCACACAGAGTCCGCTGGCCACGAGGTAGTTGTCGTCATACCCCTTTTTCCTTGCCATGGAGAGCATGGCGTCACGCCGGCTGGTGGCGAACCCCAGCCGGAACTTGTTGATGATGTCGTCGCGGAATCCCCTGGAGTGGAAATAGGCCATTCCTATGGCTTGCCCGTCGGGGTCGTCGCGCAGGATGTCTGTGAAATAGCCAGCCGCCCACTCGTTGACGATGAGGATGCTCTCCCGCTCGCTCTCCTGTTTTTTCTCCTCGGGGGTGAGTTCGCGCTCCTCCACCTCGATGTTGTATTTCCTGGCCAGCCATTTCAGCGCCTCCGGGTAGGTCATCTGCTCGTGCTCCATGATGAAATTGGCGGCGTTGCCTGCCTTTCCGCAAGAGAAGCACTTGTAAATGCCACGCGAAGGAGAGACCGAGAACGATGGCGTGCGGTCGTCGTGGAAGGGGCACAAGCCCTTGTAATTCATCCCGCTCTTCTTCAGCGTGACAAATTCCGAGACGACGTCAACGATGTTGGCGGCGTCCATGATGCGGTCTATGGTGTGGCTGTCTATCATTTCTCACCGACAAAAATACGACAATAATTCCGTCCACCCAAGAAAAGGGGGATAAGATTTGTTAATTTCATGTTTTACATGCATTCATAAGGGATATAGCAGAGATGAGAGGGGTTTCTATCAAATGGCAGGAAAGAACAGGGCGAAACGGCAAAGCCGCATAAGGAGGACTGACCCGGCGAACCGTGCACGGGCATGTCGGGGGTGCTGGCCAGAAGGTTTTCGAGTTGTTTTTGCCAATTAGCCCTCTGTTTGCCTATGGATTGGATTTTCCCCGCCACCTTGTCCCACGGACTGGTGCCCGGAACTGTTTCAAAAGTCTCGTATGAGTATGGACCCCATATTGACGTGCCCGTATGTGTGACCTTTTCTTTATCCTCGTCTACAGTTGAATACATCTTAAGCGAGCCGTCATCGTTGTAACGAAGGGCGTGTTCCTCCGCGTCCAACTTCGCAATCTGGTTGGCAATCTGCCTGGCTCTCGCCTCGATGATCATCTGCTGGGCGTATGCCTTGGAGTTGGCAACGAGGGTCTTGTACCACGCCGACACGGAGGAGAAATAACCCATCGTGGAACCATAGGTGTTGTTGAGCATGTCAACGACCTTCTTCTCTTCCTCCTTCGTCCCCTTGAAGTTCTTGCATATGGCAATGTGTTGGTGCAGCTGCGCGGTGCTCCGCTCCACCTCGGCACGCTCGGCCTCAGCAGCTGCCTGTGCATTCCTCTCAGCCTCTGACATATCGTCGAGACCGTCGGCAGCATCCTTACTGCTTCCCATAAGGGCGTTGATGGCCATTCCGAGTCCAACAATAACCACACCCACGCCGGAAGAAATCAACAACGTACGTAAAGCCGCTCCAAGAGTGGTGGTGGCTGCGGCCGCCCATGTTGTTACCGTGCGGAATGCTATAAGAGTGACGTTGTGCGCCTTTGTCACCATATTGGAAAGTCCGACGGAAACAGCAAGAGCTCTAACGGACTTGATAACGCCCCATATCCCTGTCGCTGTAGTTGCAATGGAATTAATGGCTAAGGAAAACTGTCCTACGTACATCAGCGTGGACTCAAAGGGAGCCACCATCGCACCTATCTTCTCTTTGATATCGCCGAAAGCATTGGATAATGCCTTTGCCTGCCCCGCATCAGTGTTGCGCAGTTCGGCGTTCATGTTG
>JAFWSS010000259.1 GCA_017524385.1 Prevotella sp. | reverse complement strand
TCCGTGGCAATGCCCGCGTCCATGACGATGAGCAGCCGCTCGGCCGGATTCTCAGGCACGGGATTCCTGGCGACCAACGTCTCTATCATGGCGGGCAGCGACTTCGGGTCGGCGGTGTCGCCCTCAAGGATGGCGCAGTAGCGGATGAAGCCCGCCGTGTTCACGCAAAGGGCAAGCACCAGCAGGGGGCAGTCGTTGCGGCGTTCCTTTGAGTGTCCCCTCCTGGCCTTCCTGCTGCCACGCTTCGGGCTTTCAAAATACACGTTGGTGAGATCGAACATGTAAATGCGGTCGGTCAAATTGAACAGGTTGTCCGTCGTGCGGCACAAGTGACGCTCCAGACTGTCTTTCAGCGCATACAGCGCAGAAGCAATCTTGTAGATGTTCTCACTGTTCAGGCGGACATCCTCCATGCCGGGTATCTCGGTCGGGGCGGAATTCTCGGCGATGATGTCGAGGCACTTGTTTTCCGACATGCCGTATACGGTGCGGGCGACGAGCAGGGCCAGCGCGTTCTGCACCCTGCGCTCCGACCAGCCTTCGGAGAGCAGGAAAGTGTCCATCTTCAGCTGGCGGGCAGCCTGGAGGCACAGCCACTCCGCACCGATGTCACGCCCCTCTTCATGGCTCAGCGTGTCACCGTGAAGCAGGTTGCGGCAAGCCGACTCGTCAGCCTTCTTGCGGACGATGGCGTCGTCCACCTTGCCCGCCTCCGCCATCTGCCGCCAGAAATCATCGGCCAACTGGCGTGAACGCTCGGGAACATCGGGCAAATCGTCACCCCATAAATCTGCGGGCCGGTTCGTCTCAATGGCCTTCATGCGGCGAGTCAGCAACAGGGGAACGAACCGTAGTTCCTCGTTGGTGTAGCCGTGGATGAAGCCGGGGGAGAGCAGGCGGCGGTTGTGCTGTCGCCCCGCAGCGTCGCGATAGGACTCTATCAGCCGGTAATAGCCCTCGTCCTTGCCTGTCGCAGGATTATGTCTCATTACTATGGAGTACCTCATTGCGAACGCAAAGGTACAACTTTCAAAATTATCCGCTGGATACGACAAATCAGTTTTTGGGCATAACCTGGTCGAAATCGCAGCAAAACTGGCAAAATCTATAGGATATCAGCTGATTTTGGGAAAAAATTTTTAAACAAAATAAATTCTAACCCTTGAAGTCGGGTTAAATTCTTTGCAAAAATCATCTGCGATACAGAAAATTTCAGTAATTTTGTCTTCTGATAACAAGGGCTATTGTTAAATGGTTAATGAAATATTTACACAACAAAATTAATCATAATAGCCATATTTTCCAAATGTTCAGATGGATATTTTTAGCTAATTAATATTATATAAGTGAAATATATTTACAAAAAGTGTTTCACGTGAATCCTTTTTATGTTGATGATTATCCCGAACTCAGGTTATTTCCACCTGTGCCGTTGAATGTTGATGGCGTTTTCAACCTTGGGTGTAAAAAAAATCCGAAAAAATTGTTTGTTTTTACATTTTATTTGTACTTTTGCATTGTCTTTTGTCTGCTTTGTCGTAATATTTGTTTTAGAATGGTATTATTTGATGATAGCATGCTCTCTTCTATTTGCATAAGCATGGCGGGATATGTCTAGGTTTAACCAAGAAATACGGTTTGTTTACCGGGAATGTGAAAGGATGTTTACAAAAGATTTGTGTGAGACGTGTCGAAATCTTGCAAACCAATCGATTGCTGTCTTTAGCAAAGCAATGGTAGATGTCCTCAAGGAGATGGTGATTTTGAAATGTTGATTTTGAGTTGACAAGACATTTTCTCCGTCTCCTTAATTCTCATTCTGATGCTTTCTTTTGTAGATGTCTGATTTTTCCTTCAGAACTATTTTTCTAAACTTTGTTGAAAAAAAGAACTGTTTTGTTTGGTGGTTCTTCTTTTTTTTTGTATGTTTGCATCGGTTTTCTGCATGTATCTTCATCATGTCTGCTAACTGCGGATGTGCTTGTTTATACAGCTCACTCCAATTCTGGATGCTTGTCATTAATGGCATGCATTGAGAGGGAACTTGGTGGGAAGCAGAAAAAGACATAGGAAAGGCGTTTACACACGCTATGTTCGAGACGTGTCGAAATCTTGCAAACTCCTCGATTGCTGTCTTGAATAATGCAACGGTAGATGTCCTCGGGATTTGTATTGTCTACCCCTAATCGTTTTCGCCCGTTTGGCGGAAATGGTTATGTGGGTGAGGTAAGCATATTGACGTGGAATCTAACGTTGTCTGTTCGGCAGCAATGGGCAATGCAAGAGCCTCGACACGTGGAATGGACAACGGAGATTCCACGCTTTTTTTGTGTCTTTTTTCGAACCGGAAAAGACTATGAACTGGTCCAAGAAGAACACATTGTCTAATGTGATTTTCAAAGGAGAAGAATACATTTCTCCAAGTGTGTCAGGCTTGCCCCTGGCACCCTCCCTGAGGTTGTTGACACACAATCAAGGGTGTCGGTAGGGTTTGCCCATCATGCTCTGCATAGATTCCCACAGCATTCATTGCGAGGTTGGAAATACATTAGAAAGAAAAAAGGAAAAATTTCATATACCATGGACAAATATATCACAATACTTGAGAATCTTCCAGTGGATATATTGCATATTGCACAGTCGTTTGCAATAGACAATATGTCTCCCGAGATAGAGCCGGCACACCTTCTTCGTGCGCTCTTGCATAAGAGTGCTGGCTTGGTGGATTATATCGAGGTCACGCTTGACGATGATTACTATTACCTTTTGGACTGGGCCGACCTCCGTGTGGGGCAATGTGATAGGTCACCTTATAAAATGAAAGGTGTGGTATTGTCGCGTGACACTTGCAACGTGGTCAAGGAGGCCGTCCAAATCAGTGAACGGATGGGTTTGCCTGAAGTCAACTTGCAATGTATCCTGGCTTCATTGGCAACTCCCGGTGTTGGTTTCAGTTATGAGCAACTGAAGACATTCACCATACGTCCGGAAAAAATTTTTGCCACCTTGCAAAATGGGAAGTCTCAAGCCGTATCATTGGGGGACAATGGTAAAAAGGGAAGTGTTGTAGCTTCTTTGGGGGCATCAAACGAATATGTAATCTCGATGCTTGAAGAAGTGGATGACTCTCCTGTAGTCGGTTTTGACAACGAGGCAAGGTCTGTTGTCGAGGTCCTCGCTCGTAGGGAAAGGGCCAATGTGCTTGTCGTTGGCGACACAGGAGTAGGTAAGACCAGTTTGATTCGTTCCTTGGTGCAAAGGATAAAGGCAGCACAGCTTCCTGTATCGCTTGAGACGTTGAAACCTTATGAACTTGACTTGATTGCATTGGCCCAGGGGGTCAGTTACAAGGGCGAGATAGAGGACCGATTCCGTCAAGTGTCCGATGATTTGATGTCCATGGGGCAAGTATTGCTGGTTGTGGAGAACGTACATCGTTTGGAGGACAAGCAAAGTGTTCTGAATGGATTGTTACCTTTAATAAAGAAGATGCTTTCCAAAAATGTCATGCAAATGCTTTGCACAACCACTGTTGACAGATTTACCAAAGATATGGAGAAAGACAAGGAGTTGATGGCATACTTTGAAAAGATGGTCATTGAGGAACCGTCGGAAACATTGGCTGTCAGCATTATTGACCAATGGGTCGATACCTATGCCCAATTCCATCATATCAGTGTGGCCGAGGATGTGCCAACCGAAATTGTAAGACTCGCAAAGCGCTATATGGCAGAAAGACGACTGCCTTCTTCCGCCTTGGATTTGCTCGACCGTGCCATGGCATCCGTGAAAATCAGCACCGAGCTGTCTGAAAAGGATAGTCTGACTGATGAAGACAGGCAACTGAACAAGGAGGCAGTACGCGATGTGGTGGCGAAAATGACAGGCATTCCTATGGGCAACATTCAGTCGGAGGAGCGTCAACGTCTGGCCGGGGCCGCTGGCATCCTCCATCGCCGTGTGGTGGGGCAGAGCCATGCCATCAAAAGCGTGCTTGATGCCATCTATGAGTCTCGTTCGGGACTCAACAAGAAGGGGCAGCCCATGGGGTCGTTCTTCTTCCTAGGCCCGACGGGAACAGGTAAGACGGAGTTGGCAAAAGCGCTGGCTGAATTCCTGTTTGATGACGAGACCTCCATACTTCGTTTCGACATGTCTGAATACAAGGAGGAGCATTCCGTGGCCTTGCTTTACGGCGCACCTCCGGGATACGTGGGATATGAGGAGGGAGGATTGCTGGTCAATCAGATTCGCCAACATCCCTATTCCGTGGTGCTCTTCGACGAGATAGAGAAAGCACATCGTTCGGTGTTCGACCTCTTCCTGCAGATTCTGGACGAGGGCAAACTCCACGACCGTCTTGGAAGGGTGGGGGATTTCTCCAACTCACTCATCATCTTCACTTCCAACATCGGCAGCGACTACATTTTCAAGTCCTTCGGCGAGGGTAAGGTGCCCACCCACGACCAGATGTTGGAGGTGATGCAAGGGAAGTTCAGACCGGAATTCCTCGCTCGCCTCACGGAGATTGTGCCCTTCTCGCCCATCACCACAGAGATGATCGACCGCATCTTCGACATCCATCTCTCCAATTTGCTCAAGACATTGAATGAGCAGAACATCACTCTGCAAATCGACGACACAGCCCGTCGGTATGTCACGCGTGTGGGCTTCAACGCCCATTATGGCGCACGGCCCATACTCGGCATCATCCGCAAGGAGATACGCCGACCGCTGTCAAAACTCATCATTTCGGGAGACGTCAACCCTGGTGATGTCGTGACGATGCGCTACGATGAGGAAAAAAAGGAAATCATATGGGATATAGCCTAAAATAAAGGAGTTTCTGGTACATTTATCGCTTTTCTAAAACAATGGATCCATACGATTATTTTTTTTCAGAAGTCGAGGATGAAGCGGGGGTAAGTTTGACTGACCTTGCACCCAATCGAACACTTTATGTGGATCAGTTCACAGACGAACCTCCGTTATTCGAAGTTCAGCCTTGGAATCCAAAAAGTTTGAAGGATGTTTTTGAGTACTACCATCCTGTCAAATGTGTTGAGTTGGAGGATGAAAATCAAAAGATGGTCTCCGAGGTGTTTGTTTTTGCAGCGCTCAAGGATTTTGAGGATGAGCATTTGATTGCTCAAAGCCGTTTGCTGTCAATGCAAATGGAGAAGATGGAGATGCTTCGTTCAAGGTTGCAACAGAATGACAATACATCTAATAACATAAGTTTACGAGAACAATTTATAAATGTTGAGAACACCTTCCGTAATAATTTGCAAATCCTGCATGATGAGGTAAGGAAATTGGAAATTACCTATCGTACACTTGACTCTTTTTTTGCCAATTCGGGAAACATAGCTGAAGGTAGTCTTACACTTATGAACGTTGACAAGGAGGAATTGAAATTATTTGACTCCGAAGATACTTTATGGGTGCGCAGGGAACTTTCCAAATATTACGAACGTTTGAGTTTGAGAAAGTCTTATAGTCTATTGGTGCTTCCGGGATATTTGGGCAATTCCCAAAATGTAAGGTGCTGGGCGAGGATAGCCTATGAATGCAAAGTGATGATGGTGACTGATTTTGAGGATTGCGAGTCATTCGTGGATTTGATGCACCAACTCATAAATGAAGAGCTTCAAGGTGCGGATACCATTCTGGGTAATGTTGTTATGACTTGTAACTATTTTCTTGGAAGGAAGAAGTCTAAATTTGCAAAAGACGATGAGGCACTTTTTTTCCCTGGTTCGGCAGCCTTGGCAGGAAGGATGACCAATGTCAAGGAAATCTTGATTTCACATAGGGTGGAAGAGTTGAACCACGTCTCCCCCCATGGCATTACAGAAATTCGTTTTCATTTGACTGAACCACAAAAGAAAGTTCTTGCCAAACTGGGTGTTGTTCCCATAGTGGTGGAAGCGGGAAAGACGATGGCTTACTCCAATAGGACTCTTTATGATGGGAATTGTCTCGTTTTACAAGAATACCCTTTTGTAAGGTTGTTTGACTGGATAGGCAAAGTAATCCAGCATTTTTCCAACGGAGAAGCTTTCTGCAATTGGAATGGTATTGTAAGGGCGAAAATAAGGAATAGAATGCACGATTTCCTCATCTACCACAAAGGCCCGGGGAGACTGATAGAGAGTTATTTCATGGAAGAAATCGCCCTCGATGAATACAGGGATATGCACGTTTCCGTAGGAATAAAGCCTTTCAACGCACCCAAGCCATTCCTTCTACAATTGACTTGTCATTTAAGTGACTGGGGGATGCAATGGGAACAAAAAGTGGAATAGCTTTTCAAACCTTCGTATCATCAATTAGGAAAGAAACCTATATTTTTTGAATTTTATTAATCATTATAACTTTCTACAGCAATGGATTTATACGATTATTTTATTTCAAAGGTCTTGGAGGAAGAAGGAGAATCCAATATAAGTAGCCTTCCCCCCAATCGTACGCTTTATGTGGACCAATTCACCGACGAGCCTCCTTTGGACGACGAGCCTTGGAAGCCCAACAGTATGAAGGATGTGTTTGAGCATTACCAACCAGCCAAAAGCGTTGAGTTGGAGGATGAGAATGGCGCGACGGTGACGGAGGAGTTCTCTTTCAGGGAAATCAAGGATTTCGAGGATGAGCAATTGATTGCTCAAAGCAGTCTGTTGAGTGAGGAGCAAGCCGCCATCGACACTTATGCCACGGTGGCAAGACAAATGGAAAGAAATAAGGCCATGCGTGCCGCACTTCGTGACGATGCTGTTCGCAGCAGTCTGCGTGATGCCCTTCGCGCTTTGCTTGCTGAACTTGAAAATGCTGACAATAACTAAAAATTGATATAGGATATGGCACCAGAAAAGAAAAAGCAGGAAGTTCTGTCTGATAAGGTGGAACTTAGGGATAGGGAAGAGAAGGCGAAGGTCGCCGACCCCGCAGCGTTGCTCAACCAAAGCCTCGATGCACTACATAAGATGGGTGGCTTTCAACTCATCAAGGGATTGGTGAAGGACATCGAAAAGATGGATCCGAAAAGAAAAGCAAGCAAGAATGCGTTCTTGAGTGAGGATGACTTCGCCGAGACTCGTAAAAGGATGCGCAATGAGCTGGCCGTGTTGCTCTCCATTCTGGAGGGTGATGGCAAGGACCCCCTGGAAATCGTAGAGCAATTGAATGCGAAGAGGGAGGAGATTGAAGGTCTGATGCAAAACAATTTGTATAACCTGCATGAAGAGCTTCGCAACCTGGAGGTGTGCTATCGCACGTTGTCGTCTTTCTTTGCCAATGCTGGGCAGGAGAAAATCGATTGCATCACCCTCATGAGCGTGGATAAGGAAGAACTGGGCAGATTTGACTCTGATGACACACAACGTGTACAAAAAGAACTTTCCAAATATTACGACCGCTTGAATTTGAGAAACAATTACAGCCTTTTTGTGCTACCCGGTTATTTGGGCGATGCCGTAAAAGTCAGGTCTTGGGCGGACACGGCTTTTCACAACAAAGTGATGTTGGTGACCGATTTCAGGGACTGTGAGACGTTTGAGGATTTGAAAACATTGCTCGAAAAAGCCAGTTTGCAAGGTTCGGAAACCAAGATGGGTAATGTCGTCATGACATGTAACTATATTCTTGGAAGAAAAAAGTCGGAAAGGGCGGATGAGGAGGACAACCTTTATTTTCCTGGTTCTGCTGCCGTTGCCGGTCGTATGTCCAAGGTCAAGGAAATCGTGATTTCCCAGGGAGTCGCCGGAAAACGGTATGGCACGCTCGACAATGTCATGGGAGCCAGGCTTGACTTGCTCAAGTCGGAGATTGAAGCACTCATCAAACTGGGCGTGGTGCCCATGGTGGAGGAAGAGGGGCGCACGATGGCCTTCTCCAACAGGACGCTCTACAATGGAAGCACCCTTGGATTGCAGGAGTATTCCGTTGTCAGGGTTTTTGACTGGATTGGAAAGGTCTTCCAAAATTATGTCAATGATGAGGCATTCACCAATTGGAACAGTGATGTGAAGAGGTATATACAGGAACACGTCCACGACTTCCTCAGCCGACACAAAGGCCCGGGAAGACTTTTTGAGAACTACGAGCTTAAGGGGATTACGCAGGACAAGGACAAAGTAATCCATATTTCCGTAGAAATCAAACCTTTCTATGCTGCCAAGTCATTCCTCATACAGCTGACAGGCAAAAAAGGTGAAGGCCTTCCAGAGTGGAATCAGAATGTGGAATAGTCTTTTTTATTTTCATATTTTTTAACTTTAAACCCAAATCATTATGGCAACAAGAACAGCTACCATCAATGCAGATGGAATCAAAGAGCGCGAGGTCATCTACGTGCGTTACGAACTCAACCAGCAGACCGATGTGGAAGGACAACCAACAGGTACCACTCGTGGTGGAAAGATCTACGTCAAGGTGAAGTCAAACGATGATGGCAACACCGACATCCTCGAGTGGATGTGCGACACCTACATGAGCAAGAACGGCACCATTTCCTATCCAAATATGCAAGGTGGCGAGATGAAGCACCTTTCTTTCAAGAAGGGCTACGTGGTGGAATATGCAGAAACCTATGATTCCACCAATTCGCTCCTGCAATACGAGGAGTTTACTATCTCTGCCATCGAAATCCAAGTGGGCGGTGCACGTCACAACAACCGCTGGACCATCGAGAACTAAGTCTTTTCCCAATCGTTGCGTGGCATGGCTTTTTACCATGCCACGCATCAAAACCTTTTCACCATGGCACTTCAAGGCAAACTGAAATGCGGCGGACGCACCTACGGCATTGTAGAATGCTCTTATGAGTTCAACCAAGCCGTCGATGACACTGGAAAGCCTGTGTCGCGTCCAAAGGGAGGCACCATCACATTCGTCATGCCATCAACAAGCGACGACGACCTCTTTTTCTACAAATGGATGTTCAACAAGACTGAGGTGAAGTCGGGCATCTTCAGATTCGTGGTTTTCACCCAAGACAACAAACGCAGTTATAAGAGTGTGGAGTTCCTCAATGCTTATTGCATTCATCTCAGGGACTATTTCAACGACCACGACAGCAGGTTGATGTACACAACGGTCACCATCAGCGCGGAAATAATTCGTGTTGGGACTGTCGATAGCGCATTGTTCGATAACGAATGGAATTGACACCATGTCTATTTCTATCAAAAACATAGTTGTTGCCATCGACGGCATACCATCCACCAAGTTCGATATACAACTAAGTGGCATGGGAAAATGGCATATGGAGCATTTTTCCTTGCGACAGAGTTTGATGCAATCCAACACGTTGACATTCAGTATGCACACAGACCCGGAGGAAGACTCATCTGAAATCTTGTTCTCCGTCTGCTCTTATCTTATGGGAAAGCCTGTCAAGCTGTCTCTTCAAACAGCTTTTGTCGAGTTGGAATCCGCATATGCTCATGACGACGGGAGGACTGAAGACATCGATTTCGAGGGGTTCATCGTATCAGCTTCAGGTAGTCGGTTTGGCAGTGTCTATGAGGTTCATGTAGAGGTGAGGAGTTGGGAGGCTCTCCTGGAGGACAATCCCACCTGCAAGTCATTTGAACAAAAGACGCTGAATGACATCGTGGAGGATGTCATCGACGACTATCCGCAAATCAAGGCTAAAGTCGATGCGCGTTTCAAGGAGGTCATACCATATTGTGTGCAGTATAACGAGACCAATTTCCAATTTCTGCAACGCTTGGCCCGACGCTACGGAGAGTGGTTGTACAGCGACGGGAAGGTGTTTGTCTTCGGTAATTTGGTGAAAAAGGATTCTGTCACCCTGAAATACCCTGGCAACGATGTTTCCTCATACAGCGTGGACTGTCGTATGATGCATACCGCCTTCAACCATGTAGCATCATCTTACAACGCATACGACTCCACCAGCAAGGACGGCTTGGGCGAGATGCAACGACCTTACAATGACTTGGCAGACGAGGTGTTCAAGGCCTCTCAAGACTTGTTTAAAAAGCCTACTTTGCAAAACTTGCATTCTGGCGGTTTTGCCGATAATGACGGGCGTGACACCTTGTTGAATATATCCACCAAGACACAGGCAAGAGGGGAGAAAGCAGGTATGCTCACATACTCCGGTGCCACATACAGTTCCAAACTACGTGTCGGGGCTAGACTCATCGTGGAGGATGACATCATCTGCAACTATGCCACCAATGCCAAAAGTCCTGTGGTGCATAATGATGAAATCCTCATTACAGACATCACCCATTTCTTCACCGACGACCTCACTTATAGTAATTCGTTTACAGGCATTTCCGCCGCTTGCGACTATCCTCCTTACGTCAACAGCGATGTCTATCCTTTGGCACCGTCATGCCGGGCGAAGGTCACTGACAACGAGGACCCTAACCAGTTGGGGCGCATACGCGTGCAGTTTGCCTGGCAGGCGCAATTGGACAGCAAGATGAAGACGCCATGGCTACGCTTGGCACAGCCTTACGCCGGAGGTGGTAAGGGCTTCAGTTTCATACCTGAGATTGGCGAAGAAGTCATGGTCGATTTCGAAGGGGGCAATGCTGAGCGCCCCTACATCAAAGGCACTTTGTACAACGGCCCGGAAAACGTGGATGAGGCATGGGTGGCAGACAGCAACAGCCACAACCAGGTGAAAGCCATTAGAACACGCAACGGCCACACCATCGAAATTCACGACGAGGGGAGCGACGGATACATTCGCATCTATGACAACGGCAAGGAGAACTACATATTAACATTCTCCACTGACAACAAACTCATCAAACTTGAATCTACAGGCAACATCGAACTGTATGCCGAGCGCGACATCATCATGCATGCGGGTCACGACATACGGGCTGTGGCCGACAACGACATCGTCATCAGCGCCTCTCATGATATGCTGCGCAATGCCGACAACGACATCCAGGAGCATGCTGGGAACGACCGCACGGCTAACGTAGAGCATAACGACTCCACCAGTGTCAGTGAGAACCAGTTTGTCAAGGTGGGCGACAACAAAGACGAGCAAGTGGCACATAAAATCCAGGTCTTTGCAGAGAACATCCGTGTCGAGGCGGAGGACAAACTTTTGCAATATTCTTCCACGCACCAGCAGAAGGCATCAGATTCCATGGCTATGAATGCAGGCAACCGCATCGACATCAAGGCCGGCACCGTGAAGGTCAACTGAATCCTCAAATCTCAAATCTCAAATCTCAAACCTCAAACCTCATATCTCAAACCTCAAATCTAAATGGCCGATTCATACGTTTGTTCGGGTGCTACTATGCGATGCACAAAAGGCACCAGTACTGCAAAACTGACAGTACTTCCCTCACGGACGGTCTTCCTCACAGGAAAACCTATGGCCAATATCAGCGACCACAAGTCGTTTGTCAACCTCGGACGCTTCGGTCGATGTCGCTCTTTGGCATTTCCGCCCACGGCGGCGGAAACCTCTGCCCATCACGGCCACCTCACGCCCATGCCATGCGTCCACAACACGCCCTTGCCTTGGCAGGGGGGTAAAAGCGACTATATCGTCAAGGGTCAGCCGGCATTGCTCAAGTCCTCCACTTGCAAATGCCTCTGGGGGGGCACTATCAGCATCACCGACGACGGACAGCAAGACACAGGACCGGCCAACCTCAGCAAGGTACCCAAGGAAAAATTCAATAGTTGAAAGATGGCCATTTTCAGCGAAGTCAATGCCCTGAAACCTGAGAAAGTGGATCCTGACTTGAAGGATAAACCAAAGTTGAGAATCTACTTCGGTGTCTTTTTCGACGGGACGAACAACAACATGATCCAACGGGCGAAAGCCATAAAGATGCGCAATGAAAAAGCCGATGGACTCTTTAATTTGGACAATCGCCATAAATATGAAGAGGTTGAAATCCTGGAAGATGATGCCAAGGATATCGACAAGCAGAAAGACGATGGATACTATAAAAAGGGGAAGGAAATCAAGGGCTTTTCCAATATCGCCATCATGCATTCAAAATACCAAGGTGTCTCGGATGAGGAATTGGGCAAGGAGGGCTATGTCACCAGGGCCTACAAGATTTATGTGGAAGGTTCCGGTGCAAACGATATTGACAAAGACGTATTGTGGAAAGGCACTAGTGGATTCGCTATTTCAGGATTGGGTTTTGGACTTGGGAAAACAGGAGTTGTCTCATTGGCATCAAAAGCCGTTGTTGCCGTTCACTCTATTTTGAGTTGTTATGGTGGTTACGATACCGTGGAATTGCATTTCGATGTCTTTGGCTTTAGCAGGGGGGCTACCAGTGCGCGGCTGTTTGCCTATTTGGTTAGGAGAGGTAAAAAAGAAAAACTCGATGTAAGGGAATATGAGTTTGGCAAGTTTTCTGCCAAGGCGTACTACAAAGAAAATGAGAAAAGGTTGAGCTTCCTTGACGATTATGCCTATGGCGAACCTGCTGATGGAAAAAAGACCAAGAAAGTGGATTTCCTCGGCATTTTCGACACCGTGGCATCCATCGGACTGCTGCGTAGGAAAAAAATGGAAACAGACGTGGGTGTGGAAGATGTCAGACAAATAATTGCCCATAAAGTCGTTTCCTTCATATCCGATATGGATGTTGAAGGCATAAGGAAAAATATGAATTCCATACGGTCCATGGTATGGAAGCAACTTGGAATGGAAGATGAGGGAGAATTGTTGATTTCCATTGAAAACAAGTCCATCGTCCTGGCTGCCGATTTGGCTCATAAAATTTTGAATGAGATTTTGGAAATAGTACAAAAGAATTTGAGAAAAATAATCGGGACTGGTGGCCCTGAGGACAACCACTTCTTGAAAGGAGACAACATCATCAATCCGCTCAGGCTTGGTATGTCATTGAACAAGGATTTTTGGGGTAATTTGCACGACCTTAACGCCAAGGAGTATGGGCTTTACTCGCCATCGCTCGGGATAAAGACACTCCATATATGTGCGATGGATGAGTTCAGGGAGAATTTCGCACTGGTGGATATCGGGAAAAATGTTCCACCTGATTGTCTTGAGGTGTTCTTGCCCGGCTGTCATTCCGACCTTGGTGGGGGATATGTTTGTGGAGACGAAACCAGGAGTGTCATCAACAAATACGCCTCATTCTTTGCTGCCGACACAGAGAAGGTTTACAAAAAAGAGAAACTGTCAATGATTGTGGAAAATCCTCAGAATAAACAAAAATGTAAATGTACCCTGGCCAACTTGGAAACCCTGAAGATTTTGGGATGGATTCCTGTTGCGGAAGGGGATAAGGAAAAGTCGTGGTCAAGCCATCAATTTGCGCATGAGACCTTGGCAGATGATGGGCAGAATGTTCAAGGAACACATGGAATGACTGACAGGCTGGAAGCAACAATGAAAGGCAATTTCACAAAGTATGACGAAGTGAAGAAAGTTAAGGTTGCAAAGGCTGAATTCGAATTTTGGGAGGACAACAAAAGGGTGGGGTTCAAGCGTGTCACACCGTCGTTCTTCAGCAACCTCCCACTAAGGTTGATGGTGGAAAGGGCAAAGCAGGAAACGAAACGCGAACTCTTCAAAAAGGAGTTGGACATTGGTGGCGGCAAGAATGACACGTCGTTTTACAATATTCCTGAAGGCTTGCAAGAATTCTATGATGCAGTGCGTTCGAAAGCGATGTCTGAATATCAAAAGAAATTGTTCTTTTTCCCAGGCGATGGTTATTCTACCGAGGCTTATAGGAAGTTCAGGATTAACTATCTCCATTTCACCTCTGAGCAGAATTGGGGTTACTCAAGAATGTGGAATGTGCCCAACGCAATCGATCATGTGATGAGCCGTATCGTTTACCATGGGGGAAATACTGAGGAGGATGACCATAAGATGCACTACATGCATGACTACAATCAGGACTGCGTCCATCTGAATAACTAGGTTATGAGCATCAATAGCTACTCATAACATGATACTTTGTATATGAACATTCTTGTTTCGGGCAATGCCCATCTGTTGTATCCTTGTGACTTCCACTTTGCCCTGCTGGGCGATGCCGATGACAACACCATGGCGCTGCCGCCAGTTAGTCCCATGGCCGGGGAGTGGGGTGAGGTGCTCTCCACGCAAATGGCAGAAGAGGACGATGCTTTCATGCCCGAATACATCGACTTGGTTTATCTGTCGCTGGCAGAGGGGAAGTTCTATTCCTTGGAGAAGCAGCTGCCCACCGAAAAGATGTTGCAGTGGTGGAATGGGAAGGATTTAAACGACAAGCACATCGACTACCAAAACATCGTAGTGGGATTCGCGCCATACGGCAGGGTGGCACTCTGGCTCAGGGGGGAGAGGAAGTCTGTCCTTGTGGTATGGGAAAAGGCTGTTGAAATAAAACTGGATATGAGCGATTTCAGGCCCGACAATCCCGGTCTCACTCTCGACCAATATTGCGATTACTATTTCCGGGAGGGGACGCCGGCGGGAGTTCACCTGCAACAATTCGGCCTCCCTCCTCGCGACCTTTTCGACAAATACATGCAGCAGTTCAACTATCGTTATGTCCCGCGCTTCATGCATTGGGATGACGGACAAGAAGACTGGAT
Organism: Prevotella sp.; assembly: GCA_017524385.1. Lineage (GTDB taxonomy): Bacteria > Bacteroidota > Bacteroidia > Bacteroidales > Bacteroidaceae > Prevotella. The sequence continues at coordinate 61,572 of JAFWSS010000259.1, read as the reverse complement.
GCCTTACGAAGAGGGTGAGCTGGAGCCGGAGTTCGACTACATTGAGGAGGCACTTTTCGACGGTACGCACGACAAACTCCACGACGGAGGGCTGATGAAATACCATTCGGCGGGAAAGCCCAAGAAACTGGCTGTCAAATGGCATGTGAAAAAGGCTCAATACACTGCCTATTTCTGGATGGATGAAGACATCATTGCCGACATCTTTGAGCGATTCTACGGCGTACATACAGACACACAAGCCGACCTGGAACTACATATCGACTACGAGCGTTCCATCTTCGAGTTCTCCCTCTTCAGGGAAGGAATGCGTCATCCTATGTACATCTCTGCCGACACCTATCAGCTCATAGTCTTCAAGGATGGTTTTGAGCGGTTTAGAAGCGAAAACTACAACCAGCCAAGTGGTGCATGGGTGTGGTGAAAACGAATTATCTTTGAAATTTTACTATATGGATGCTAAACGCAAAATCAGTTTATTTTTTCTTTCTTTATTCTGTTTGATGATGAGTTTCAGTGCTTATGGCCAAACCATTACAGATAAAGGAATAAAAATTGAAATTGAACATAACAAATATGCATATGTTGGCACAAACTATCATTTGCACATTATTTATAAGGATAGTGTTTCGACTTCTCATTCTTCTTCTTTAGACAATGCTGATCAATATTTAAAACAAATTACATCTAAGTTTGAAGATTTATTTAGGAGAAAACATATCACAATTATTTACGGCCCATCTGTTTCTAAACAACAATCGTACACAGTGAAGGATGGACATGCTTCAGAAAGTAAGAGCTTGACTTATACTTATGTCTTGCAATTCAATAAGAAAGGAACCTTCATTTTTCCTGTGGTGTCGATAGATACGCCGGATGGGGAAGTCATCTCTCCAGATTTTCATGTGGAAGTCCTTTCTATGATGGAGGACCCGCTGATGCAACAAGAGAAAAGGTCTGTTGTTCCAGAAAAGAAATACCTTGTTCTCAAAACTTCGGTTGACAAAAAACACGTCAATTTGGGTGACACTGTAGAATGTGAATACCGTATCTATACGAATTTGGATCTTACGCAATTAAATGGATTTAATCCCATCATAGATAATGCATGTTGGAAAGAAATAGAATTGCCTTCGGAAAAGTCTTTTGAAATGGTGTTTTATGAGGGAGACTCCGTAAAATCTGTTTTATGCAGTAAATACGCTGTCATTCCACTTCAAGCAGGTGAAATATGCATCAACCCAGTAGAATTAAAAGGTATTTATGTTATTCGTGATCCTGATGGCGATCCGTTTGAACGCTTTTTCAATGGAGGAAGTGCTTATATGGAAAAAGACACTGTTATCTATTCAAATCCAATAACTATTTTGGTCGACAAGAAGAATGTTCCTGAGAGAGACTACACATTTGAACTTTGTCCAACCCCTCACTCGTTAGGTATTTGCATAGATCGGTCAACTAGTATGAATTGTACTCTTGATACATGTGATTTGTCATTGTCATACTTTGGATTGGAAAAAGAATTTTTAGACCTTTTGTTTGAAGGCAAAGAGATTAACAATAATGGCATCACGCTTTTTGCCGGCATACCCCATTTCCCCACACCATCGGAAATCGACTCCTTGATGAATGTATTTCCATCAGCTGATAATGACGGTTCTGCTATCTATGATGCCATTTTGGCAAGTGCTATACATGAAGGAGCTATGGTCTCAGGACATCAGCCTTTTTCCGTTTTGCTTCTTACCGATGGTTCTGATAACCATAGTCGTATTTCGGAAAAGACTTTGACCAATCTTTTGTTAAGGCATCAAATACGTGTGGATGTCGTTGTTTTCACTACCCAAAGGGATAGCCTTTTCTATGATGTCTCCATTCCAGATGAGAATGGTATAGTTAGTAAACAATGGATGACTTGGAAACCCAGCAAGGATTATGCAAATTTGCAAAGGATTGCTGAAGCAACTAATGGTCTGTTCCTTGTGATTGACGACCCAAAGCAAATACAAGATGCTGTTAACAAGACCAAAGAAGCTATGGCAAATGGACTTATTCCTGAAAGGCATCCTGAAGATGATTTCTCACCAAATCCGATATTGTTGAACACGATATACAAGGAATTATTGAAGGATGCTACAACTCCTTTCTGATAGATGATGGATTATAAATGATTTGATAAATATTTAAGCACGATCAATATGGGTAATTATTTGAATAAAATGTTGAGAAAGGCCAAATTTATATATATGATTTTTTTGGTTCTTTTCCTGTGTTCTTTTGAGAACGTGACTGATGAGGAAATGATTTCGATGGGTGCAACATCGGAAGTTTTGCAAGAACTGAAAGCGGATGTCATTTCTCCACGAACGGGTGACATTGATTTTCCTGTATGCCATGCACATGTTACAGTTCCTCAAGGTTTTGTCTTTATGGATATAGAGCAAACCAAAAAGCTGCTGGTTGACTATTGGGGAAATCCCGAAGACAGGATGGAGGATGTCATAGGTTCTCTCGTGCCAGCAAGTTGTGAGGCCTTTTACCAAATAGCTGTAGCCTATATTATTTCATACGAGAATTGTGGATATATTAAGGACGATGACGCTAGTTCTATTGACTATGATGAACTGATGAAACAAATTCAAAAGGCTTCGGCAGAAGCGAATGAGTCGCTTCCTGTAGAGCAACGACTCACCATAAAAGGGTGGGCTGTCACACCACAATATTTGAAATCATCGCATACGCTTATATGGGCCAAGACTGTTGGTTCCGTAGATGGTGAATCCGTAAATTATGATATGCGAATACTTGGCAAGGATGGATTGGTGTCTTTGAATGCTGTTGCAGATCCTACCGCTTTAGATGAAATAGTCTCTACGGGTTCTATGATGATGAATAGCGTGACTTTTGATAATGGTTATGCTTATTCGGATTTTGATCCCAAACGTGATCGGATTTCTGACTGGACAATAGGTGGCTTGATAGCTGGTGGCGTACTTGCAAAAACCGGTTTTTTTGCTAAATTGGGTGTACTTCTGGTAAAATTTTGGAAATTGATAGCAGTAGCTGTGATTGCTATCGGAGCGTCAATTAAGAAAATTTTCAAAAAAAGAGATTGATTGTAACCATTCTGCGAATAGCTTGACATATCATTTCCTGTATCATTTTCATATCAATGATAACGACCATGCAGAAAAGACAAGATTTGACAAGGATGATAGGGTGGCTTGCCACTGCTTTGATTCCTATTGCATGTACATTGGTGGCTAAGTTTTGGAAATTCAATGATGTTTTTATGGTTATTCCATTGTTTTGTTGCATTCTTATTTCAACCATTGGTTATGTAGGCAAAAAAAACTTTTGGGGTTATCTTATAGCCATAATGATAATATCCATGCCTTTTTTAGTAAACCCATTCTTCACGCATATCATACCACTTTCAACTGCTCATTATGTTTTCTATGTCTTGTGCATCGTGGCCATGACAATCATCATATTGATGAAAAACGATTGGCACAGTTGGGCTAACAATAAATTGGAACAAGAAAATGCAAATAGAATCAATGAATTGGATGCGAAAATCAGTTCCTTGAAAGGACAGGATGGGATTCTTGGATACAAAATCAAATCCATAAGGTCTAAAATCAATGCTTTCAATGACCGCTTGTTTCAGTTGGAAACATTATTAGGCCAGAGCAAGGATGATGATTTCATCGTCAAATTGTCGATTGAAGGAACCAATTATGAAAACGTGGAAGTGCAAGTGACTGACCCAGGACTTCCCATCCACGACTTGATCAACAATATCATTCGAGAGTTTTCACTACCAAGGATGAATGAAGCAGGTGCGCCAATAGAGTATTGTCTTTTCATAGAGGGTGAGCCAGGGATTCTTGAGGCGAAGGATGAGAATGATCATAAGTTCTGCCTTCTCGACTACGATGTGAAACCAGGAATACATCTGTTACTTGTTCGCAAACCTGTTAGTTAGCAATAGAAACAGTTGCATTTGACTCTTGGTTTTGTTAAACATATTATTTCCGTATAATTATCATAAGTAGGTGATTAATATTTGGACATACGTCCCTTTAACTCCTCTTAACTCCAAACAATAATAACAATAAATACTAACTAAAAACTTGAAATTATGGAAAACAATGATTACGAAGATGATTTCATCATCAATTTGTCGATTGAAGGTTCCTCGTTCGAGGAAGTGGAAGTGAAGGTGGAAGACCCCAACCGCAACATTCGCGATTTGATCAACAATATCGTTCGTGAGTTTGAACTGCCAAAGATGGACAATGGCGGCGCTCCCATTGAATATATGCTTGGACAAGTGCTGCCTGACGAGGAAGAACCAAAAATCTTCCATTTTGAGGATGAGGATGGTTACGAACTCTGCCTGCTTGACTATGATGTGAAGCCTGGTGACCACCTGTCACTCGTGCGCAATATCATTGCCGGTTGAGCATGTATGACTATTTTCGATTTATAAAAAAAACAATATGAACAACCTGATCAAGAAGTTCAACCAGAAGGAACTGGGACCACGAGACTCGGCATTGCTGAAGGAATGGGAAAAACTCGACGCCCTATGCTCCAAGCGGAGGGCGGAGAGTTCCAATCCCCTGGCAGCAACCATCGCTTACACCATCAAGAAGAAAAACATCATCGGACTGCCCGTGGTTTACGAGATATGGTATCGCGTCAGGTCCATCGTTGGAGTGGAGGAAACCGAACCTCCAAGAAAACCCGTTTTCGGCAATTTGCACAAGATGCTCATCAAGTTGCCCAACAACTACCCCGCTGCAGACGGAAACCCCATTTTCACTTTCCGTACGGACATCTGGCATCCCAACATACGCCATTCGGGTAGTTTCAAAGGCCATGTATGTCTTACCATCAAGGACCTCGGAGTAATGGCATCGCTACGCGACCTTGTCCTGAGAGTGGAAAAATACCTCAAATATGAGTCCTACCATGCCAAGAACATCTATCCTTACCCGGAGGATCTCGAAGTGGCCGAGTGGGTGCGAGAGGAAGCCGAACCCAATGGGTGGACCAAGTTCCCCCAAAACACCCCCGGCGACACGCCACCGGTTTCTTCAAAAAAGGAGGCAGGAAAAAAGGAAGATGCAGACGATAGCGATAGTGAGGCATCTGTAAAAACAAAATCAAAAACAAGAATGAAAATATGAAAAAACGATTGTTTTTCATGGTCACGCTACTGATGGTGGCCATGCTTTCCTCGGCGCAAAGTGAGGATTTTGATGTGAAACTTAATGAAACGAACACTGATACTCTATTGAATTTAGGTGGGTTTCACATCAAGGTGAAGTATGACAAAGATCAGTTCGATGAGGACCAAAAAGAGGCTAAAGTGACCATTGAATTAAAGAAAGTATATGATAATGGTACACAATATTTGATTGTTTTCCTTAAGCAATTATCGGAAAAAGAGCTGAAGAACAAAAAGGTCGAAGCTTTTGGCCTCTGGTGGAGATTACTTTTTGATAATAACTATTATGGGGATAAAAACATTGAGGGTTTTCCTGAGATGGAAAGTGAAAAGATTATCGGCCCCACGGATGGTTTCAGACCCCTTGTCTCTTTTAATATGGATAATAATACAACGACAAGAAAAAAAATACCAATCTATATAGCTGAGAATAAAAAAAACAAGAAATTCTCTATAATTGAAAAGCGCGTTGTTCCCCTCAACATCACGATGGAGGTGAATACCAAACTTAATGAGCTATACAACCAGTGGAAAAACGAATATGATAACATCAAAAACCAAATCTCAGAGTATTCATTCTGCAACAATCCTTCACACAAAGAAGATATCAAAATAGATGAAAAAATCTGGAAACCGGAAACCGCTCGCCAAGAACTAATCCATAAAAGAGATACACTCGTAAAGCTGATTGAGGATTTATTTGAAAATAAAGGATGGGGAAAAAGTGGTTTTGGCATAGCCGAAAAATTTCAAAAACTACAAGAGTCTCTTAATAATATTGACTTTAATCAGCATATAGGGGATTGCGGAAAATGTGAAAAAAGATGCCCGGTTCCTGGATGTGGGGAAAAATTAATCAATGGCAAATGCCCCAAAGAAAAAAAATGTAAAGAACATGGACCATACCATGGAAATAAATGTCCAAAATGTCCTGTTAATCCACCAGAATATTATTGCAAAATATGTAATAAATCTTATCCAGGAAGGAATAATTGCCCTAAAGTAAAATACTGTAATCGATGTGGAACAAATAACCATGGTGATTGTCCAGGTAAAACATGTAGTAAATGTGGGATAAATTTCCATGGAAAAGGAAATATATGCCCTAAATGTACTAAATTTGAACCTAGATGTATAGGTTGTACACATAGAAAAGGGTCGGAAATTTGTAAAGATATACAAAACAAAGTGCTTATAAAACTTCGCAATGGTAGTATTTCAAAAACAAAAGCGAGAAATGACGCAAATACGTATCTTACCGAGATGAATAATATACTTAATTGTCCGAAGCATAAAGGAAATATTACAAAAAGCGAACAAAATGATATAAAGAGATTTTACGATACAATCATTTCGGAGACTAAATGAAGAAACTTCTTTTTTTGTTAACCATAGAACTGCTGTGTTTATCGCTTCATGCCGAGGTGGTTCGTGACACGTTGAAATTGGATGATTCCAACAAGGTAATCATCAATTACGAAATGTCGGTGGAGGGTGATGTCGTCACTGTGATATTTTCCAAAGCAGAATTCAGTGGCGAAAATTATTACAGAGGTCATCCTACCAACGACGTCAAAGTGATGTTTTTCGATAAAACCCAATTTAAAACCATCGTCCTAGATAAAAAAGGGCTAAAGCCAAATGCAATGAGAATTCCATCATCTGTGGCGTATGATTTCAAACAATCTAATGACTTTTACAATCTCAGAGATGACGGGAATTTAAAACTCAAATTCCAATTGAACTCAGATGCTGCAGACATTGAAATACCTATTTTTCTGGCTCTTTATAAAAAACCGATATTTAAGATACCGTCAAAAGGTAAAAAAACAGAATACAAACTCTTCGCTCATACTCAGGATGACCTCCGCCTACATTTGCAAAAACAACAGGTCGCAATTAATCAACCTAAGACAGATATTTCCAAGCCGCAGAAATCACAGAAACTCAATGAACTAGGTTATGAGGTCATTCAAAAAAAAGATGTCGTGAATGAAACCATACCACATGAGGAACCTATTATTGGTCCTGAAATCCCATATCCTCCTTCTTCGACAGAAGGATTAAGATATAGGATAGAAGCGTTAAAAAGACAAATCGATGACGCTGATTCACAAGAGAAGTTGGTTGGTTTAAAAAATCAAATTACAGAATTAGGAGTTTGGGCGGAAAATGATGCGAGTCTTAAAGATGACTACAATAAATTGGAAAAGGCTTATGATGACAAGAAACAAGATTTGATTGCCAAGGAAAAAGACGAGAAAAAGCAAGAGTTGTACATCAAAATCGAATCTCTCCGTTTAAAAATGCGTAATGCGAAATCCACTGAGGAATTGGAAGGGTATAAACAAGAGATGTTTGATTTGGCACCCATAGTCAGTGTGAGTTATAAAGATGACACAGGGTTGAATGCGGTGTACAATGAACTTGAAAGCATCTCAGAGGAAAAAGAAGCAGCTTTGAAAAAGGAGAACGTTATAAAATGGATCTTACGTGGACTCCTCGGTTTATTGGCTATCATTCTGATGTTCTTGTTCTCTTATCTGAATAAAAAGTGGGGAAGTAAGTTTAATAGAGAACTTATGAATGAAGCCGAGCGAGAGGCGCGTGGCTTGGCCACGGGAGAAGCCATGTCAACAGGTCCTTCCCAACAAGCCGGAGGGTTCTTTGGCAGGATTTTCGGACGATATAAGAGCAATGCGGAGTATTCCTTGCGACGCAAGGCGGAAACCATGGCCCAGCAAGGAACCTCCCGGCAGGACAACACAGAACCGGAAACTCCTGCTTCTGAAGAACCGGCGAAACAGAAAAAGACCGCTGGAAGCACTAACAGGTCAAGGGCAAACACTCCCACGGATTCTCCCAACAACAACGACAAGGACTCAGGATCAACGGGAAATGTCGCGGCAGGAAGGACGACCGCTAAAAAGGCAAGAACCAACAATGCTCCGCCGCCTATGTCTCACAAAAATCCAAAAACTTCACAAACTTCACAATCATCACAATCACGTAGGGCGTCAAATACTACCAAAACACCAATCTCTTCTCGAAATCCAAAGCACGCCGGAGGAGCTGCCACTGCCACCAAGCCCAAAAGGTTTTGGGAATTTTGGAAAAGAAACAAAAACAATAACGGAAAAAACAACGTTTCAATATGAGAAATAAGTCTATAACCATGCTAAAGTTAACCCTGCTTTTGGGAGCGTTTTTGCTTGGACATCATGCTTTTGCACAACAAAACCACAAAGTCAAACCTGACGTGACTAATGTAGAGGTCATTCATGTCAAAACTGATGATGGCAGTTATCATGTGACTGGTGTGAAAAATAATTCTGACTATGATATTGACGTCAAGTTCAAAAATGGGGATATTCCAGAAATAAGTGTTAAAGCTCATAAAGAAAGTCTGCCATTAGATGTAGTCTGTACCAAAGTCTCGATTTACAGCAATGGGAGTGGTGGTACTTTTACAAAACTTAAAGAGGTTGTTGTAAAGCCAAAGCCCGAGCCAAAGCCTGAAATAAAAGAAGGTCCCACTCCTTCTCCCACTCCTTCTGACCCGGGAAATGATTCGCCTTCCCCCAAAAAGGATATAGTGGATAACCACAAGGGTGATGAGCCGGGTAAAAAGGTCGTTATAGACCCTGACTCAAAACCTTACAAGGGGGACGTTTCCGTTCCCACTGTCAGCAAGGACGATGTGTTGGAACAGTTCAAACTTTACATCGAGAACATCAGCTATTTCTCTTCTGATGAAATCGCCTCTGAAGAAGTTGAGATTTCCGATTATGTCAAGAATTTGCAACAATGGAAGGACAAGGAACTATATGCAGAGGAAAACAACCTCCGCTCCTTGCTGAAAAAACAGCAGGATTCACTCTTTTATTACAATGACCATACAGATGCCATGTTAGAAAGTTTCATAGAGGACTACTATGGTGGCATGAAGGTGGAAAACAAGGAGGAGTGTATGGAGGAAATGTCGAACATTTTGGCGCAAAAACTCAAGTCGCGTGAGGAAAACCTCAATATGTTGGCGAAAGAGTTGGGCGAGGAAACCATACATCTGGACCATGGCGACAAGGCTTCCAACAAGTGGTGGTGGTTGATACCACTTGCTTTGGTTGCTCTTTGTGCCTTTGCATGGTGGAAGTGGGGAACAAAAAATATGAGAAGACCGAAAAAGCCAGCACCGGTACCCAATAGGCCTACCAATAATACAAGGTTGAGACCCACCCGCGAGCCTAATCGAGGCTCTGATTCCGGCATTAGCAGGGTAAACACCACGCAAATCATCCTCAGACTGCAGAACATTGACGACGTAAGGGATGATGAACAATATATGAGGATTGACACGTCGGAATTCTGCGATGACTCTGCCGTCAGGTTCATCTATGTGAAAAACACCGTCGTGAAGGACATCTACAACATGTATGCCGAGGATCTGCGCAACCCCGAAAATCCCAAGGAGGATGGCTGCTTGGTGCTTGGCAGGTGGGTGTATGACGAGAGTGACAAAGTTTATGATGTCACCTATGAACAGGTGGTGTTTCCCGGCGACGATGCGGTCTTTGGAGAGTACGACTTCAATTTCGGGGCAAAAATCAAAATCAAGTTGAGGGAGCGCTTGAAACGATTGAGAATCGAGACGAAACTGCAATATGACAACACTTGTTGGGTGCATTCACATCCCGGACTCGGCGTGTTTTTCAGCAACGATGACAACAATGTGCATCTGAGCCTCAAACGCCACGACCATCCCAGGTTCCTAACAGCACTGGTCATAGACATCCTCACACCTGAGCAGGAATTGGGTATCTTCACCTTCAAGCGCGACGGAAGCATCATCTCCAAAAGCGACCTCAAGAAAACCTATTCGCTGGAGGAATGGTACCAATGGGCGGTAGGATGTGACAGATGGGCTTTCAAACCGGAAGACCATTTCGATATTCTCGATAATGCCAAGGCACACCACGACGACTGCCTCGGCTTGCACCTCTCCAACGGAGCCATCATCGATATGGCGGCATTGGCGACGGAAGGGACGGGCGAGTTGGTGGCTTTCGTGCAAGGATTCGCCACAAAGTTGCAAGGCAAGACTCGATATGTGGCCAATGAAGTGAAGAAAAAGGAGGAACTTGTGGGACATAAGCCCGACGGCGCGTTCATCGTCACCTCCGACATCCAGAAGGTGGAAAAGATGATGGGCGAAGATTTGTCTGGCTTGCACTACTTGATGGTGCTCAACACCGACAACGACAAGGTTACAGTCCTCCCCGTCGAGCAAGGCAGACCCTGCATGGATGAAAATTATCATGGACAACAACAACTACAAGATTTGAAAATATGGACAAGAAGAAAAAGATGAGTTGGCGTACAAGGAGGCTAAGCTTCCCGGCATTGCACAAGATGGTGTTGGCAATTTCTGCCACGCTGGCTACGCTTACATTGCAAGCGCAGGATGTGAAAGTGCAGTTTTGTGATTACAATTACGAATATGGACTGGGAAAAGACAGTGTGACACTATACTTCAACTTCCTCGACAAAGACAACAAGCATGTCAAGGACATCAAAGATGCGGAGTTGGAGAAAAAATTCTACATCGAGGCGAATGGAAAGAAAGTGCGGGCCGCCGATATGAAAGTGATGCCCTTGAAGTTGGGTGAACAACGCGTGCCTCAAGGCTTCACATTCTCCATCGTGGTGGACAGGGGACTGTCTCCGGAGGGAAAGAACATGGTCTATGAGGCAATGGAAAAATTAGTGATGAACGCCCCAGACAGTTGCGTCTATCTATCTTTCTTTGGCAATGAAGTCACATCATCCCAACTCATTAGCAAAAATAACATCGGAGAATTCAAGGGGGAGTTTGATGCGACAAGTTCTGACAAATGCTTCTACAGCGCAGTATATGCAAAATTGGCGGAATTCTGTCCTGACTATGCATCGTTGAAGGATAAAGTCAGGAAACAAGAGGGATATGTGATGAACGAGGCCATTGCGTACAGGGCAAACAAGAACAAGGATAAGAACATACTGCTGCTCTTCATTGATGGGGCTAAGGATGCGGACTACGAAAGTGGAGGTTTGAATTACTTAGATTTTTACAATTTTCAAAATGATACTACCCATTTCGTCCCGAAAGTATATGCCTTTTATCATTTGCCTGGAGGGGTGAAAATGGAGGATGATAGTGATGTGGCTGAGACGCTCAAGGCCATTTGCCAACCTCGCGCTTCTCTAAAACCGGGAGAAGAGGTAGGCGCTCTCATCGTAGACCGTCAGGGCAAATACATGCCAGTAGGCCAGATCGACAAGATGTTTGATGAGTTGAACAAACTTATGGAAGACTGGATGTACGACTACGCCTTGGTTTACAAGGTTTCTGAAGATGAATCCTATAGTGGAAACACCAGTTTTGAGGCTTTCTGGCAAGACTCTTCCGCCGGCAAGGCAGACTTTGCCATTGGGTCGGAGGAACTCCCTTGGCCCCAAAAAGAGGTAACCTTGGGCGAACAACTGAGTAAATACCTTTGGGCATTGCTGTTGGCCGCCCTCGCCTTTGTCGTTTTTTTCTTGATTGTAAAGGTGCTTATCCCCTACATCAAGTCAAAGAGGTTCGAGGTGAAGTATTACAAACCCTACGTCCAGGAGCCCAATGTCAAAAGGCGCATCTGCTCGGGATGTAGGGGTGAAATCAAACCCGGACAGATGGTGGTGACCAAGTGCAAGCACATCATGCACGTGGGCTGCTGGAAACAAGGTGGATACCACTGCGGTGAGTATGGACAAAATTGTGTCAGTGGCATACAGGAACACGTTGATATGAATCACTTGTTTACCAAGACATCGTTCAAGGACTGCTTCCAGACCCTCTCCGGCATCGGAGCGGGACTCGTGGGATGGGTGTTGTACGACTTGATTTTCGTCCTGACAAAATGTGACGCGCCTTTCAAAGGATTGGCAAAAGGAATAGCCAACATCGTGTTAAGGGGAGAGCAGTGGATGCAGCCAAATGGTGAACCTATAGGGATTTTCACTAATTGTGTTGGCAAGGTTGCAGCTTTCCTGGCCATTGGATTGCTGTTGGGATTCTTCCTCTCCTTTGTATTCAGATACAATGACGAGTATAGGGAGAAGGACTGGAAGGTGATGTTGCGCATAATAGGGCTATCATTGCTTTCCGCACTCATCGGTATGGCGGCTTTCGCCATCGGAGGACTCATCCTATGCCTTCTTGTGTCAGCCACTGGGGCGACAAGCATACCATGGTATTTCTCGCTGCCGGCATACATACTTTTCTCCATTTGTATGACGGCAAGTCTCGCCATCAAGTCATCCATACCGCTGAAAAACGCGCTCATAGGAGGTCTTTGTTCCGCCGTCATAGGCTTCTTCGTACTATATTTTTCCAAATTCACCAAAACAGGCTGGATGCCCATGCTGCTCAACTTCATCATCTATGGTGGAGGACTGGGAGCATCGCTCGTCACCGTCAGGATGTTGGCGGAGAAATACTTCCTTGTCGTATTGAATGGTGTGCGTGAAGGTCTGAAAATCCCCATCCACAAATGGATGCAAGTGGGCAACAGGGTGAGCATCGGAATGGCTGGCGACTGCGAGATACAAATGAACTGGGAGAAGAGCAACAAGGTGGCCAAGGAGCACGCGCTGCTCTTCATCGACCCGGAACGCTTCCTTCCCGTGCTGAAACCCATGGCCGCTGGTATCAACTATAACATGAGGGCGGAACTTGCCACCAACAAGGAACAGGTGCTGTCCAATGGCGACACCTTCCGCATCGGCGACACCACCTTCCAATATGTAGAGAACGAGTAACTATCCAATCAACCTTAAAAAATTAAAACATGAAAAAAATCTTATCTATGCTGCTCTTGTTGACCGTCGCTTTGGATGGAATGGCACAAGAAGTGAAAGAATTCAAAGTCGGTCCTTATGATGTGAGATTCATTGACGAGACGGAATACAACTTCCAACCGAGGAAGGACATCAGTCGTGAGGAGATTTTGGAAATCCTTTATGATGATTTCAAAATCAAGAAAGACACGGTGGTCAAATGGAAGGAAGAGACGGAGCCGCTGAAAACCGCCTGGATGCTCAATGCCTCGTTCTCCATGCCGAGATTCGTGGCCAATGGCACCTCCAACGTCTTTGGTGTGGATGGGGCATGGAAGAAAGCCATTGGCGAGACCACTTGGCTCAACATCGGACTTTCACTAGCGCTTTCCACCGGTAAGTATGTGGCCCCATGGAAGAACAAGCCCGGATGGGAGGAAGATGCCACCTACAACGAAAGCATCTTCGAGGTGGGCGTGCCTGTCTCTGTGGAATGGACACGGCTCGACCGTAAGAAGGCTGCCCTCTATTTCGGTGTGGGAATAGTCCCCACTTTTTATTCCGGTGCAAAAGGCAAGGAGGTGGAGGACGAGAACAAGAAGGTGACTTACACCGACGAGAGCCGTTCCGGCCTCTTCGTGGCTCCACGTTTGGATTTTGGCGGATACATACCGGCAGGCAAGCAGCTTGTGCGGGTGGGCCTCTTCGGGCAGTATGATATCAACTTCTCCACCGAGGGCGGCGACATCTTCGCCGATCGCATCGGACACTTCTTCGTAGGTGGAAATGTCGGCTTCGTGTTCTGAAATGTCCATGATGTTGTTACGTTTGTAGGGACATTTTTAATTTTTCATTTTTAATTTTTCATTTTCAATCCATGCCAGTAAGGAAAGAAAGATATGAATGGGGGGAGGGTGTATTCAACCTGCTCTCCTGGTTCAAGAAAGAGAAGGTGAAGAACGCCCGTGTGCTCGTAGCGGGAGCCGGAGCATTGGGCAACGAGGTGGTGAAGGATATGGCGCTCTTCGGTGTGGGAAACATCTATGTGGTGGATTTCGACCGTATTGAGGTGTCAAACCTCACCCGCTCCATCCTCTTCCGCGAGGACGACGCCTTCAAGCACAAATGGAAGGCGGAAGTCGTGGCGCAAAGGGCTATGGAAATCAACCCTCAAATCAAGGTGATGCCTATCATAGGAAACCTTTTTTCTGAAGTAGGGCTGGGGCTTTACCGTTCGTGCGACGTGGTGGTGGGATGTCTTGACAGCTACATCGCACGTTATCTGCTCAACCGCCTCTGTATGAGAGCGGGAAAGGCTTGGGTGGATGGCAGCATAGAAAACCTCACCGGCATGCTCCGTGTCTTCGCACCTGGTATCAATTGTTATGAATGCGGACTCTCCAGGGACCAGTTCAACCACATCATGCTGCGTACAGGGTGCGCCGATGTCGTCAGAGTATCGGAGAAAGCGGGAAGGGTGGCAACCACCCCCATCAGCGCTTCTATCATAGGGGCCATGCAGGTGCAGGAGGCTATGAAAATCATACATGACGAGCCTGGCGAGCCATCACCTTTCAAGACGCTGCACGGCAAGATGTTCAGGTATGAGGGAATGACCAATATGACACGCATCTATAATTTTGCCTCTTGGAAGAAAAACTGCAACGCACACGACATCTGGCAGGATGTGATGAAGGGAGAGGGGTTGTCGGCCAACATGACCGTGGAGGAAACACTCGATGCACTCAAGAAGATGCTGGAGGTGGACAGCGTGGAAATCAACATGCTCAACAACAAGTTCGTAGATGTCATCGTCGCCGACAAAAACAACAAGGAGTTCCAGGTCATGATGCCCGACTCGAAATTGGAGGATCATATCAAGACCGATCCCGAATTGAAGCAGATGCGTTACCACACGCTCTTCCACAAGTCGTTCTACGAGGATATCGACGACGAATTCCCCTACAAAAATCTCTCATTGCAGCAAGTGGGCATACCGCCATTCGATGTCATCCAAGTCGCAACGGAGAAGGGACAATTCCACATCGAACTCACCGGCGATGCCAGCCTCTACCTCTAAACCCATGACCTTGCAATTCATTCCCGGAGACCTCGATGTGGAGGAACTGCTCGACTTCCTGCCAGAGAAGACGTGCAGCGTCATGTTCAAGGGGCTCCATGCAAGAAACGCCTTTGGCGACATCGTCGACATGGATGTTTCGCCCGAGGGTAGGATGCAGTTGAGCCTCGCGAGAAACAGCATCTATCACTATCTCCCGGAATACCTCTTCCATCGTATCGACCGCTTCGACAACCTACCCAAACTGGAGGAGAAGGAGAGGTTCAAGGAAGAGTTGGAGAAACAGGAGAAGGAGAGGGAAAATGCAAGGAAGTTTTTCGAGCCTGTCGATCTCATGCTTCTGCAGATGAGGATGAAGGTGCGGCGGAAGATGAGGGAGTGGACCGACTCCAACAAGGTGCTCATCGACATCCTTGCCGACAGACTCACCGAAGAGCAGAAGGAAAACCCACTCATTAAAAGTGCCGTCGCCTTCCTTCCCAAATGCAGGGACATCAGGGGAAATCACATGCTCTTGACGTTGATGATGAGAAAGATATTCTTGGAGGAAGGATTGAACATGGAGGAGTCCCGACGGCCTGTCACGTTTGAAGACACGGAACCCACGCATTACGACTTCACTGTGGGGAGCACTTTGGGAGAATGCTTTGCAGGAAACGTCTTTGAGGAAAACACACATGCTTTTGTCATCCATTTCTGGTCGGACGAAAGGTGTGACAAGGATTTCCCGAACTTCTTGGAACAAGTGCGACAATTCTGCACTTTCGTGGAGGACTACTTCCTCGCCGTAGGGGACCTCCTGTCTTTCAACATTGTCAAGGATGCGCCTCCACCAAAGCTCTCCGACGATATCGTTTACAATTATCTTAGCTATAACACCAACCTTTGACACTCAAAAAGACCATGCATAAGAGAATCAACTGGAAAAAGGGCATGATACTTACCGACGAACTGTTCAGGGATGCAGATGCATGCACGATGGCATGGGTAAGGCATGCATACGCCATGGCAGCCGTTGGCCGTTTCGGACTTTTGCCCTCGACTGAGCCATTCCAACTGACTTTGCACATCGCCGACGGATTCGTGGAAGTGACAACGCTCTCTTGCCTCGCCCTTACAAAAAGTGGGGAATTGATTGACGCACGTTTCGACACGACATACACCAACGCCTACGACACCCGTGTGAGGATGCCGGAAAGAAGGAATGCCGATGTGATGTTGCTTGCCATAGAGGCTACCGACGAGCCTTGGCGAGAAACCAACGACGGATACGAGACACCATGCTATTCGTTCATCATCATAAGAACCGACACGCCCGTGCCGGAAAGGGCGGTTCCCATCGCTAGGCTCGTCTATGACGATGGATGGAAAATGGACGAGGAACTGTTCGTGCCGCCATGCCTCTTTGTCAAATCGCATGTCTGGTTCCTGGAACAACTGCAGCGACTTGTTCGCATACTCCGTGAACTGGATGGCAAATGTAGGAAAGCGAAAGGCAGGACGGTCGTGACGGCCTTCTGGCCTGTGGTAAGACAACTGGCCATTGCTGCAGACAAGGAATGTGACACGATGACGCCAATGGCTCTGCTCTCAAAGGTGCAGCAATGTGTGGGCACCTTCACTTGTGCCTGTGCGTTGGATGACAGCCTTGACTTGGAAGATGCCGACTTGTTCGATGAATTTGCAATGGCACCATACAACTACAAGAATGCATATCAAGACATCAAAATGGGCTTGGACATCATTCAAGACATCTGCTTGAAGATGGACAAGCTGAAGGGGACGGAAAGAAAGGAGAGGAAGGAACCTGTGACCGAGCTGGAAGCTCCTGCCATCAGTGAAAACGACTTGATGAAGAAAATCCGACAACCAAAAGTCAAAATCCCCATCGTCAACATTGCAAGGGAAGCCGTTGTTTATTACACCTTGGACGGGACAGATCCCGACGCCAACTCGAAGAAGGGGCCAACCGTCATACTTGAAAGCGGATTCAGAAACGACAAGTCGGAGGAACCTCCTAAATACTTCACTGTCAAATTGATGGCCTGTATGGGAGGAAGGACTAGCAAGGTGAACACTTTCAAGGTCACTCTTGTCAAAGACAGTAAAGTGTGGTTGGGCCCCATCATCTAAATAAGTTATGGAATTCATAGGCACACCGTTGACCTTCCAGGAAATCCAAGAAGACACGCTCCACATCACGAGGGACATCAGCCAAAAAAAGGCCATGATTGACAACCTCGTCGAACTCCTTATCTTCACGCCCAAGGGAAGCTTTGAGGCAGACCCGGACTTTGGCTTTGAATATTGGAACCACGAGTATGCCAACGTCGATTACTGGGCTTTCAACAATGGGCACACGGGCTATGGTTCCGACTATGATGGGTCGCAGGAAAAGAAAGACGACGTGTCAAAAAAGGAATGCCAGGAAGGATTGGAGAGAAGCCTGGCTGTCTATGCACCCCAACTCATGGATGTGAACATCGCCATCGAACTCAACAACGTGGAGATGGAAACGAGTGCGAAAAGGAAGATACATTCAAGGTGCATGGTGACCATCGTCGTGGAGGGCAGCATAGGCGACGGACTGAACACCAGGATACCTTATAAGAAAGAGGTGGTGTTCCTTATGGAACCAACCGTGAAAAGAATCATATTATAACAAATACCGTCCATGGACATTGAATTGGAAAAAAGTGTAAGGGAGGCTCTCGAGAAACTCAACCAAATCTCTGACGCCGACTTCGATGCAAGGAAGATGGACCCCATCGCCAAAATGATGCTCGTGGCGCTCCTCCATGAGGCGAAGAAAATCAACGACAGCGTGGAGGCCATGCCATACAAGGTGATGGAGAGATTCTGTACGCAATTCATACCAAGAGAGAAAATCGAAGCCATGCCGGCAATTACGCTCGTCCATCCCAAACCCAAGAAAGACATGGGACTGGTAAAGGTGGGGCAAGGGGCGACATTCTCCTTCAAGACAACGGAGCGAACCCAGCCCTTGTCATACATGCCCATCTTCAAGACCACGCTAATACCTCATGGCTGCATCATGGTGCTCACTCAAGACAAATTGAAGACCAATGGTAAGACATGGGATGTGGAGTGGGGGAGCGAGAATGCCAACGTGGCATGGGTGGGCATCACCACCAAGACACAGGTGGAGACGCTCAAGGGACTGTCCGTCATGATAAAGGGGACGAAAGGCGTCACACCGGAAAGAGTCAGGGTGGGCGCGAACATGGACGAACTGCAGTTTGCGTCTTTCTGGCAGATGCACCAGTTGGAGATGGTACATCCTTTCGATGCGCAGCAGGCCTCGCTGAAGATGTTTGACATGATGGAAATGTGGAAAAGGGAGATGCTCAATATCGAAGATACCACGCTCATCTACATCACTGATGAAACGAACGACAGGGACCTGTTCAAGCCAAGACGCTTCCCAATGGCTGGCAAGACGCAAACAGGTTACATCGACTTGCCTTGCCTTGACGATGACACGCTATGGCTCTGCCTGGAGTTCCCGAAAGGTGTCGTGTTGGGAGACAAATGCGATGTGGAGGTCAACATCGTACCTGTGGCCAACGTAGAGGTGGATTCCGTCATCCTCACACCATCCCAGCCCATAGCAAAACTGCTCAGGAAAGGCAACTTCTTCCTTTCCGTCCTTGAAACGACATCCGCTGCACGAAAAATGGAATTGAACTCCTATAGGGAGGAGGTCATCATTCGCGACTTCGACAGTGCATGCTACAACAACGAGGACCTTTACAGGGATGTCAGGAACCTGTACAACAAATTCATCGACGACTACTACTCTTTCATCGAATACAACGGTGTCAAGAGCGGTGCTTTGCTCAAGCAGCTCCGCGAAGTTGTCAATGAGATTGGGACGAGTGTCAACCAAACCGGCAAACTGTTCAACAGTGGCACCTATGTGATGAAAAACATCACACAAGAGCAACAGGGCACAACGGTCACCAAGGTGAATTACATCTCTACCCAGGGGAAAAAGGGAAACATGCCTGACGAAGGCGACATGATGGAGAACAAGTCGCTCCCCGATGTGGAAAAGGAGATGGAGGTGATGATGAGGGCAAGGGGAGGGGCCGACAAGGCTTCGGCCGACGAGAGATACGAACTCTTGAGATATTACTCGCTCACCAACGACCGCCTATACACCAAGATGGATGTCGATGCATTTGTCAGAAAGGAAGTCATGGCCAAATTCGGGAAGAGCGAGTTCGACCGCATACATGTACGGATTACCATCGAGGGAATTGGAGCCGACACAAATGTCAAGAGGGCGATGTATGTCGTCCTTGAATTCAAGGACAAGAAAAACCATGAGAAGGCCGTCAATGACGGATTTGTCAGATATTTGGAGCAAAACATCGAGGCAAAGGGATGCATTGCTCTGCCGGTAATCATCACGTTGGTCAATTTGGAATAAGTATGGCTGTTCCCATTCCATCTTTCTTCAAGAAGACGCTTCAGGACATACCGGAGCCTTTGCTCGAGACTGCTGTCAAGAAGCTGAAAATCGACCAACTGCCTGTGTTTAAGAAATTTGCAGTGGGAAAAACGGCTTCAAAAACGCTGTATGGAGATTTCGTCTTGCATCTCTTTTCCTTGGATAAAAGTCTCATCAGAGACATTTACAAGATTGTGGAACCATTGCTTTTCGTTGGCGGTTGTGTGCCCGCTGCAGGTATTGCGTTTAATATTATTGATGCCATATTTTGCTTTTTGTTGGGAAACTGGCTGGGATGTGCGGTGGCTATCTTGGCATGCATACCTATTCCCGGATTCAAATTGGCGGGGAAAGGGTTTGAGAAATTCTTCGTGGAAATTCTTAAGAGATTCAAGCCAAAACATTTCCTCGATTTCACCAAAGCACTTGGCAAAAAAATAACTTTGATGAAGAATTCAATACCTTCATTGAGCTATCATAAATGCTATATCGTCATCAGGGAACAATTGGAAAAACTATTGCCTTCTTTGTCTGAAGCCATAGCAGTGGAAGGTAAAAATGTATTCATCCCTGAGTTCATTAATGAGTTTGCCAAAGTCATGATGAAATTCCCAGTGAGGAATCCCGAGGTAATCTCCAAACAAGTTGGCAAGACGGGAAAACATATGATGCAAGAACAAGTCATGAAACCTAATACAATCCAAACAGCGACTTCATACAAAATGAATGGCAAATTAGGAGACCTCACTACTCATAAAACTCAGATTAATCTCAATAAATAATGAAAAAATGAAGAAAATATTTTTACTTTGTTCATTGGCTTTGCTTGCACTCTCAGCACAAGCCCAGAGAAGGAACAATGTCATTTGGAACTATATCGAGCGGTATAAACACATCGCCATACAGCATGAGCGTCTCTATGGCATTCCGGCTTCCATCACCATGGCACAGGGTATCTTGGAGTCGAATGCTGGACAGAGCGGACTGGCAAGGAAAGCCAACAACCATTTCGGCATCAAGGCGGGAAGCAGCTGGGGTAAAAGACCCACCTGTCCAGCGAAGGACGACGAGTTTAAAAATGGCAAGTTGATAGACAGTCAATTCAGAGCTTATCCCTCAGTAGAGGCATCATACGAAGACCATGCAAAACTTCTTCTTGACCCCAAAGGGTATTATCGTCCTTGCTTTAATTATCCCGTGAGCAACTACAGGGCGTGGGCCTACATGCTGAAGAAATGCGGGTATGCCAGCGCACCGAATTATGCAGAGTCGCTTATCAATTATATTGAGACCTATCAATTATACAATCTCACCGGAGGTGGTCTCATTCCTCCAGGGGCATATACGCCCACCCAACAGGGCACTCGCATCACATATACCATTGTTAAAAAGGAAGTGATACGCTACGACACCATCTATTATGAAGTCACCGAAACCATCGACGTGGATGAGACCGTGGAGCAGATTCAACTCAACGAGAAATTCGTGGAGGAGATGGTAGAGCAGGAGGACCCACCCTATTGGAAAGGGCCTATCAATGGCCTCGGGTGCACCATCCTTTATCCAGGGCAGACTTTGGACGACATCGTAGAGAAGTATCATATTTCCAAAATGCAGCTCTTGGAGTTCAACGAGGTGAACGGAGAAGACCAAATCAAGACGGGAGACACCGTGTTCCTTGAAAAGAAAAGAAAGAGATACCGCGATTCTCAAGAACAGTATAGGGTGAGGGAAGGGGAGAATCTGCACGATGTCTCACAAATCTTCGGAGTAAGAATGGCTTCACTCGCTAAAATCAACGGCATTACCTTGGAGACACAACTCAAGGAGGACGACATACTCTGGGTGAAATAGAGTTGACAGTCGTTATAAGACACATTGGGAAAATCCTGATAATCATTTCGTCACCCTGTTTCGCAAATCTGCAAAGCAAGGAAAGTAAAGAAGAAAAAACGGTTTAGAGTACAATCATTAAAAACAAACGATATGAAAAAATCATTCGCCATCACATTGTTCATGTTCTTAGGTGGAGCATTTGCCCATGCACAAGACTATATTCTTGTTCACTCCAAGGAGAACATCAAGAAATACGAAATCTCAACGGAATCAACCGTGGAATTCAAGGAAGATGAGGCTCCGACAGTGGTGTACAACCAGGACCATTCGGTCTTTATCGCAGAGGGAGGAAAAGAGGTGTTCAGCGAAGCAGACCTGGAAGACCCCGGGCCTTCAGCGGAAATTGATAAAGATATCCTGAGATGTCTTGACAATTATGCATTGGACATGTTAATCCAATATAGCCATCAAAGTAACAACATTTTGGTATCGCCTCTCAGTGCTACCATGCTCTATTCCATGGTATCAAATTTTACTGACCAGGAAACCATGACGAACATACTGAACTGTATGGGACTGGAACAATTCACCATCGAACAAGTCAACAAATGTTGCTTGAGGTTGAATTCAAAACTAAGGGATGTGACACAATATAGTCAGGATTATTATCAAAACAAACCTGGCAGATTTATTATGGAAAACAATATGTGGTTGCAGAAAAACGACACCATTTATAATTCATTCCTTAAAGTGGCTGATGCTTACAATGTCAATGTGAGAGGCATTGATTCGATGACTGCTGAAGATATCATCAGTGAAGCACAGGACATAAATATCCTATTGGAGGACGGAACCTACAATCTGGAGAGACCTTCATGGGACAATGTCTCTTCCATCGTCACGTCATCCATGGACTTCCAATATGCATGGGGGGCTTCTGCGTATGTAAGTGGTAATGATGATAATAACCATGTGACTTTTGACAATGTCGAGGTGGAACAGGGTGATGTCTTCTTCGAAGCATTCACCTTCGACACATCTGAAGATCCTCTGCCATTTGTCATATCTAACAAATTTGACATACTGGAAATGGAATACAATCGAAACGGGAATGAGAGATTTTCAACCTATGTGTTTTTACCTCATGAGGATGTTAGCTTGGAGGAGTGCCTCACAGAGGTGAGGAGACTGGGGATTGACCGCTGTCTGGACGAGGTGAGAATACAGAAAGATTCAAGTGGACACATTTTTTCTATGGACATTGCCATCCCTAAATTCAAAATGGAAGGGGTTTGGGGACTTAATTCTAGTAATGACGATATTCCTTTCGACGCACGCCAATTCTTCCTGACTGACATCCCTGAGGCTTCTCCTTCAAACAAGAAATTCAAACTTGACGATGTATATCAAGCTTACAGCATCAGTATGGATGAGACAGGCACTTCCGTCAAAACTCAGACGATAGATATGGAGACATACGAACCAGACAATGGAGGTGATGATTTAGTAGGAGATACAGAAGAAGTCGGGATTGATGTAGATGACTATCCTGAAACTTTTGTATTCCATGTCAACCGTCCTTTCGCCGTGTTTATCAAGGACAAGGATAAGAATTTCATTGCATTCGCTTGTTGCATCAACGATTTAGCTAAAGCTTTGCCATGATCGACATTGAACAACTGGCGGCAAGCGCCCAACTTTTCGACAACCGTTACCTGTTGGTGAAATCGCTCAGCACGGAGGGTGGTTCGGCTGACGTATGGCTCGCGCTCGACTGGGATACGGTGAAAAACAAGGAGGACAAGAAGAGGGTTCTCATCATGGACGACGAGCAACTCAGCCAAATGGGGTTGCTTGTTGCCATCAAGACCTACAGACCGAAAAACGCCCTCGATGACGAGGGGAGGGAGCGATTCAGAGACGAGTTCACCATCGTTTACAACTGTAATCACGCCAACCTCATCCATCCCACGCATTTCTCTATCTTCGAAGACATACCATATCTCGTACTGCCCTATTGCCCACAGGAGTCGTCAGAGAAGATGGCGGGCTATATGGTGGAAAGCAAGGATGTGTGGAAATATGTGGAGGATGTGGCTTCAGGACTCGCTTATCTGCACAGTTGCGAACCGCCCATCATACATCTGGATATCAAACCCGCCAATGTGCTGCTCGATGAGCACGGCAATTATGCCATCACCGACTTTGGCATCAGTACTCAGTACACCGATGACGACAAGGACGACCAAGAGAAACGCTTCAGCGGAACGGCTGCTTATATGGCGCCGGAAAGGTTCGACCTTGCCTTTGAACCTTCCAAGGAAAGCGACATCTGGGCCTTTGGAGCCACCATTTACGAACTCGTCATGGGAAAACCGCCATTCGGAGAGGAAGGGGGGTATGCACAGTCGGAGGGAAAGGTGAAACTTGCATATCGTAAGGGGGTGGCAGCCGACGTGCAGCGTGTCATTGCGGCTTGTCTCGACTACGACCCAGCAAAAAGACCCACGGCGGAGGAATTGGCCAAAATGGCTAAAGAAAAGCGCTCTTCCACGAAATGGGTGAAAATAGCCGCTGCCTCCCTCTCCGCTGCTCTCGCCTTAATGGTCATAGGTATGGGAATATATTATTTCAATAAGAAAGAGGAACTTCCCGAAGCGCAGCCGACAGACAAGGAACTTTTCACAAAGGCTATGGTGTGGGTCAACGCCAACAATGCCGATAGCTTGAAATATGGCCTTAAACAACTGGAAAATCTTGCCCAAAAGAAAACACCGTATGTCCCGGCACTATATGAACTCGGACGCACGTATGGGTGGATGGATGACTCAATTGCACTTAGTAGGAAAAGATTGCTTAACATTGAAATGAATAAAGACCATCCATCATTGCCTCTTAACTTAGACATCAATCTCAAAGCTATGAACTATTTCACATCATTAGCCAATTCTGATGTTCCGGGATTTGAGCAGATGCATATGGAAGCCGCCTACCTTATGGCTAAATATTATAGTAGAAAGGCTATTGTGCCAAATATGCCGAAGTCGGATCAAATCCATTTAATCAAGAAGTATTTGCAGATTACCCTGGGGGATGCAAATAAAATCAACAACACTGAAATGGTGAGAATGTGCGAGAATAAACTTGACTCTTTGAAGAGTGGTAAATGGAAACGTAAAAATGAGAAATAGACTTGTTCCCTACTTCATGTTAGGTTTGGTTGTCTTCACTTTTATTCCTTTGAGTGGAACTTCACAAATTGCAGAATGGCAAATGAAGCCCATCGAATGCGTTTCGCTGACAAGATTTGCCCCCCACATCTTTCAGATGGAGAAAAATGGGAAAAAGGGGCTCGTCAAGGAGGACGGAACAATCCTCGTCGATGCCGTTTGCACGGAAATCACACTTTTTTACGACCACCATGCTTTATTGTTGGCCAAAGAGAAAGGTCAGACACGCGTTTTGGGAAACATCACCGATACAGGAGAATACAACCTTTACGACAGCGTATATTATGCTTTAGAAGGACAATACTTCTATTCCGACGGTCTATTGTCGGTAATGGATGAGAACGGGAGAAAAGGATACATCGATGAAAAAGGCCAACGAGTTGAGGAAATTTTCAAGGAAGGTTACGACATCATCAAACCCTTTACAGAAGGTTATGCCGCTGTTTTCAAAAATGACAAATATTTCTTGATAAACAAGACAGGAAAGAAAGAAAATATCACCCTCGTGGACGTTGGGAAATTATGGGGTGGTACTAATGTGTTCGAAGGAGAAGCGTATGTTTGGGATGAAGATAAAACGATTCAAGTTTACAATGTAGAAACGAAAAAATGCACAAAGAAAAGCATAAATTCTGATGAAAGTGACTATCTCTATTGTTTTTCCGAAGTGACGAAAAGAGCGTCGAAAGTGCCTTTTCAAGAAGGTCCGAGAGGAGTGATGGGTATGGCTCCAACTGTGGAAAATGGACTTTGGGGGTATGTGTCTAAGGGCATAACTGTCTTGCCACCACAGTTTGACTATGCAACCCAAGTGGAAGACGGATTGGCTGTCGTAAGAAAAAACGGAAAATATGGGATAGTCAGAATGATTGAAGACACCAATCCTTTCGATGTTATTCCTGAAAAAGAGTCTGTTGAATATTGGGATGGAGATTTGGCTGATTGCACTTTCGATGTGAATACTCCTGAGGTGTGGGGAAAGCATCCCCTGAAAGTAAAGACCATAGAAGGAACAAAAGGAATACCTTTGGAAGAAAACGGACGTCATTATGCATTTTCATATGCTCCTCAAAGAGAGAAGCATGATTTTGAGGTGGAAATCATTTGCGAGGATTTGATTCTTTTTAAGAAAACATTAACTTATGCTTTTGAGAAAAAGATGAGACCACTTGTCATCACAATCTCAGTAAATCAGCAAGCTGACAAAAATGGGAAGGTGGGTGTTTCGGTAGAAGTATCCAATCCCAACATCTCCTCCATATCCACTACCATCACCATAGATGGTGGTAATGCTTCTTTCCACCAAAAAAAAATCGAAGAGGTAACAATAAAAGGAGGGCAATCAAAAATATTTAATACTTCATTCTATGGGGTTAATAGTACACTTCATAACCAATATGTTACTGTGACAACAAGCAATGGGAAGGCAGAAACAAGAAACGGAGTGGATTTAATACCTTATCCTCAAAATACTAAAAAAGTTAGTGTTGGTAAAAAGGATGACTCAGAAGAATCTGAGGATATTGAGATTTTTGATTGATGTGATACAAAATGACTGAAAAAAAAAATATTTAAAAAAACATATGATGAAAAAAACAATTCTTTTTGCGTTAGGCATCTTGCTCGGGCAAATATGTTTCGCCCAGAGCAGTGGTGGTAAAATTGCGATTAGCAAAAAAACTCGGAACAACCTTCTCTTTTTCGGGCCCAAAGTCGGAGTGGGAATGACTTCTTTTTCTGGTCAGCCATCGGAATGCGACCTCTTCGATGGGGGAAGCATTGGCTTCGAAGCTGGAGTGGCCTTAAACGCTAGATGGGGCAAGGCTACGGCCTCCTCACCGCAGGGAACTGGCATGCTTGGCGCGGCGGTGGAGTTGAACTACCGTCAGGCTATGGCAAAGACCATCGCTGACGATGACCTCAGTTTGGGATATCTCGAGGTGCCCGTCCTCTTCAAGTGTTACCCTGCGGCTACAAGGAAAGCCTTGAACGGTCTGTACATAGAGGCGGGCCCCGAATTCGCCATGCTCATGTCTAAAAGCCCGGACGTGATGACTGTTCAAAACAACAGCCTCTCTGCCGCCTACCAAAGCTTGGCATACCACACTGGAGACCTTAAGGGGGGAGACCTCAGGATGGTGGTCGGAGTGGGGTACACCGTTCCCAACACAGGGCTGGGCTTCAACGCAAGATACCATATCGGAACAAGCGAATTGTCGGAAAACGCCCTGCCGGTGAAGATGTGCGTCTTGGACCTCTCCATCGCCTGGATGTTCAAACTCGGAGCTTTCTAATGTCTAACCTTAATCATTATGAACAATATGAACAAAATCCATATAGGCTACATCGCCATCGCGGCACTCTTCATGGCTGCGTGCGGCAACGATGAAATAGAGGTGGTCAAGAACGTGTCCATCTCATACAATGTCAACACCTCTTCCACCTATGAACCTTTCGGAAAAGAAAATTTTGAAACCAATTATCTGAGCAAAGGGAATAATAATCAAGTTGGGGTGTTCACCTACATCTATGACAAAGATGGAGAAAGGGTGGATTCCTCGTTCTCGCATACCCTTACTTTTGAACCTGTCCAACAAAATTTCAATGTGAAGGCGGGAATGTACACAATTGTCACCATAGAGACCATCGTCAATGGAAACCTAAGCTACAAGTCGGACTTCTGGTCTTTTGTCAATACGGAAAAGTTGGCTACTTGCCAGGTAAGGGTCAAATCCGACAACACATGGGTGTCTGAGGCTGGAGTGTTGGGAATAAGCACAAAGAAGATAGAAGTCTATGGAAACCAGGCGTTGAATGCCAGTCCTTCGCCCATCGGCTCAATCGTCTATCTGTCCTGTAAGAATTTCCAAAATTCAACATTCACGCACATCGGTTTTGCCACACACAACAAACCTGTCGGGGTCAAACTGGATCCGGCCATCAATAAGGATGATAGATATGTGTTGGACGAGTACAACAAAACCAAGACGTGGGAGATGCGTTACCAAGCAAAAATGAATAAGGACGACAACGACATCTTCCGGATATATCTCCTGGAACAAGGAAAAATCTATTGGGGAATTGCTCCTTTGCAAGAGACGGGTAGTCAGCAATTCACTTTCCAAGACATTTTTCCCAGCAATTCTCCAGACAACACCAATGAATACATTTTGAAAGATGGTGGAACTTGCTATGCGGGCATATATTGGACGGGATTCTTATGTGAGGCTTTCATGGGTGACTCCCAGAAGAAACTGGATGACTGGTACAAGAACCTCGTTCCAAGTTTGTTTAAAAATCCTTGTATCAGTTGGGGCGCAACGGTGAGTGACGTCAAATCTTACATGACATTCGCTTCCCTTTCTTATGACATTGCTCCAACAGGATATGGAGACTATTATATGGGCTATCACGCTCTCGACAACATCGGTTTGAGAGTGGATTACCAATATTTTTTCAATTCGGATGAAAGCGATCTCACCGAGGTATTCGTCTTTCTCGATACACAAAATACATATGATATGATAATAAAACATCTGACGGATTGGGGATTCGAATACGTGGGAGAGGGTATAGTTAAGGAAAGAAAATATTATAAGTACGAATTGGGAAATACGGTAGCCACAATTATTATCGACTATCCATATAATAATTCCAAGAAAAACGCCATTCGATACCTTCCCAAGACTGCCGCTGCCAATGTCAGAGCCATGGGTGCAGACTCTTTTGAAAGGATACCTTCTTTTTGGGCAAATGATGCCATTCGCATACAACAATCAGAATATTCAGAATGAACCTAAGATTTTTAACTATGAATGTATATGAAAAGTGTTTGATGGTTTTTGTTATGGCTCTACTGTCCATAACTTCAGCCAAAGGGCAGGATACCACGCTCTTGCTGGTCATCGAGAGAAACAATGCCGACGCAGTGTCGTTTTTGGTCTATTACGACAAACCCATTGTAACATTCACCCAAAACAACCTTGTTGTTAAGTCGGAGATAGGGGATTTCGAGGCTGAAATCAGTAATGTGAAGAGATTCTATTTTGAGGAAACACCCGACAAGATAGAAGACATTAAGAAAACCTCAATCGTTTTCAATAAGATAGGAGATGACAAATATGAAGTCACGGGAGTTAAGCTGAATGAAATTACAGTTTTCAATTCTTCGGGCAAGGCCGTTTCCCATCATCATATTGGTGACAATGGAGTGGTTTCCATCGACCTTGGCAACTTACCTTCCGATGTCTATCTGATTAAAATAGACGCTGTCCAAACTCTCAAAATCTTGAAAAAATGAAAAAAACTGTTTTTTGCTTGGTACTGATGGCGAGCTGCGTCACACAGGTGTTGGCTCAACAAAATGTCGTGGTGAACGCTAGCGACACATGTGTTACCATTCCTACTGCGCAGGTGGAATACATTGATTTCAGAAAAGGCAACGATGCCATTGCTGTGGATTTTGCCTATGTGACTGCCTTGAACAATGGCTTCAAATTACTATTGGTTCCATCTGATGATGTAACTGCATACAAATGGTACTGCACAACAAAAGCCAAATATGAGTCGAAAAATGATGATGATTGGTTTGAGCTATTGAAAAAAGAAAAAAAGACTGATATCAATGGTCTGGAATTAATCCACAATTCTCCTAGCGCTAACACAGAATACGTAATCATGGTATTGCCTATGGACGAGGAAGGTAATTATGGCAGAATGGCAAAATGCTTTGTCAAGACACCTAAGAAAAGTGCCCAACCATTGGCCGAAATCAGTAATGTAAGCCATGGCAACAATCTGTTGAAATGGAATGTTGATACAAAGGATGGGGCTAAAGCATATTACATGATGGTGAATGTGGGAGATTTTGTCTATAAAGGAGATACTCTCAAATTAAAGGATAAGAAAGATGTGGTTATCGCATTCCTCATCAACAGACATAAGGAATCCTTGCCAAGGTGGACTGACTTCAACTCGTTTCGGAAAGTCATAGATGAGTTGGACTCCCATTTTGATATCATCACATGGGCCATGGATGCCGAGGGGAATATGTCGGGAACCATCAGCAGATACCACGAAGAACCAGTGGTTAATGCCATGCCTCCAACAATTGATGAAATTGAAAAGGCCAAACGCTATTCCATACCAACTCAATTCATCAAAGAACTGATGGATGAATCTAAAGAGTTGGAGATTTGGGATGAGTAATGAGTAATATGTTGGCGATGATGGCAAGCAGTTGATGGGTGAAATGATTGTGACGAAACCGTAAAAAGCACTTGCAAATAAACGTCTTCTCGTTTATGTACAAGATTGAAGATATTGCTTCCAAGGGTGAAATGTTTGACAGCCACTACAAACTGCTGAGACCGCTGAGTACAGCTGGTGGGTCGGCAGACGTGTGGTTGGCGCTCGATATGAACACCATTGATTGGGAACTGGACGAAGAGGAGGGGGAGAGCAAACAGGCCAGCGAGGACACGGGAATGCTCGTGGCCATCAAAATCTACCGACCCAAAAACGCACTAGACATCGATGGAGAACAGCAATTCAGGGAGGAGTTCAAAATCGTCTATGAATGCAGGCATTCAAACCTCGTGCAACCCACAAGCTTCTCCATCTTCAAGGGTATTCCATATTTGGTCTTGCCCTACTGTCGGCAAGGCTCGTCGGAGAAATTCATTGGCAAGAAATTGCCGGATGCAAAGGTCTGGCAATTTGTGGCTGACGTGAGTGCAGGACTTGACAAGTTGCACAACAACAACCCAATGATTGTTCACCAAGACATAAAACCTGCCAATGTGTTAATCGACAATAACAATCATTTCGCCATCACTGATTTCGGCATCAGTTCGAAGAATGGGGATGTGCATGGCTATTATCCCGACGGAGAGAGAAGCGGAACCTTTGCCTATATGGCTCCAGAAAGATTCGTATATGATGCAGAACCCATACCTGAGAGCGACATCTGGGCATTCGGGGCGACACTATGTGAGATACTCACTGGAAATGCACCATTTGGAGTGAACGGGGGGCATGCACAACACCCTAACGGTGACAACATGCCCGAACTCAAGGAGGTGCCGGAACATTTCAGAAGGCTCATACTCGCATGTCTCGCATACAACCCGAGGGAAAGACCCACTGCCGCATATCTCATGGAGGCGGCAAACGTCAGGCAATACCCCATCATGCCTCCAAGGAAAAAATGGTGGAGAATACCGCTGCAAATCCTCATCCTCTGTCTGATTGCGGCAGGGGCTTACTATATCGCCAACAAAGAAAGAGACGTGAATACGGAACTTGAAACTGAACCTAAACCCAGTACTGAGGAACTATACCAAATCGCTTTGAAAGACCTGAATGAAGACAACAAGGAAACCGTGGAAAAAGGTCTCGCCTTGATGGACAGCCTCGCCGCGACGAAATACATTCCGGCTATGTATCAGGTGGCTCTCACCTTAGGATGGTTTGGAAATGAAGATTCTAAAAACAGAAAGAGGATCTTGGGTATCGAAGTTGACGAATCGGGAATTACCAAAGATCCCAAATATGGCACTACAATGGCCAACCTGCTTGAACGTATCCTTGAAATAAATGACTCCTCGTATCCGAAAATCAATATGGATGCAGCATATCAATTGGGGGTTTATTATAACAGGACATACCTAAACGCTGTCAACAATACCATATCAAACTTGGAAAAGTCCAGGTCATGGGCCTATGAGGCTCTTAAAGATACTTGTAATAATATCGACAGTATTCACAAAAGAATCAAGATAATCGATAAATCAGTAAAGGAATTGAAACAATTTAAAAGTGAAAACTTCTAGCATGGCAGGATAAGCAGGAAGGAAACCTATCAATAACATATAAATGAAATGAAGATGAAAAGAAAAATCATACTCTTGTCATCCATACTTTTCGCTAGTATGGTTCAAGCACAAGTGGGTAGATGGCTCATACCACCTCGATATGATGACATCAGGTTGGATAATCAATTGGTTATAACTGACTCGGCTGGTTTCAATACCATCTGGAGCAAGGATGGAATACGGCTCAATGAAATAACCAAAGGTGATTCATTGATGAATTTTGTAGAGGGTAAGTCTTTCGTGGTAAGAAGAGATGGGGTTATTGATAGATTGGTAAAAGGAAATGGAACTTCTCATCCCCTCTCGTCTCAATCCCTTCATATGGTGTCCACACATTTCTCCAATGGATTATTGAGGGTGCATGATGGTGACTATGAGCGATTCGTGGATGAGAATGGAGAACTCCTGGATGGACATTATCGGGATGCTAATGATTTCGCTAACGGCTATGCCTCTTGTTGGTCTTACCAAAACATCAAAAAAAAGAGCGGACCATACCCACTGCTCATTGATACAAAAGGCAATGAAGTGAGGTTCATCATCGAGCAAAAAAAGATTGTGAATGTGGAGAAAATCATGTTTATTTCACAAGTCAACGATGAAGATGTGGGCGTTATCGTGGTGGACAAAAAGGTATATACCTTTAGTGGAAAGTCGAATTCCAATGGAAATGTCAAACAATTATATCTTGACCCCGTCTTTGCTAAAAACGATGCTGAACACAAATATCAAGCGAAGTTGGAGGATGATGATTTTGAAAAATGTTGCATTATTGATGATGACAATACCATGCACGTTCGAGCGAAATTTAAGAAAAATGAATATATCACCTTCTGTTTTGACTCGCAAAACTTTCTTTTCAAAAAGGTGTCGGGAACAGAAGAAGTGCTATATAATAGAACACAGGAGAAAAAAACACAACAATCGCGCTTGCTAAAGGTGGTGGAAGAGGATGACTTGTATGGAATCTCCATGAAGAATGGAAAGGAAGTGATACCGCCATGCTTCGAAGAGGTGAAGGAGATTTTCGACAATATGGCTTTCATCAAGCATAATGGGAAATATGGAATGATGGAGGTAATGGAAAATGAAGAGTTCAGGTTGGAAATCGGCGGAAATGATGACTTGAAATTCTTGCATAAGAAATGTACACCAAAAATAAGACTTTATTTCCCAAAACAAATTCCGATAGAAGACATCAATCTGGTGATGGCCTCTGATGATGTCAAGATTACTGGTGGCATTTCCGGGCGTGACAAAAATTATGTCGAATACCCTTGTGAAATATTAATCCCTGACACGCTGTTTAATCTTGAACCAAAAACAGACTTTGAAGTTACCTATCAGGCTTGGGTGGAGTATGGGGATCTCGTATCTTCTATAGTGGAAACCAAGAAAAATGTACAGTATTTCAATTACTTTGACGTTCGTATTTCTGATGAGAAAAATGACAAAGAAAAGCATTCCTTCAAACTGAACATTGAAGTGCACAATGAGCCAAACACTTATGACATTCAGGTCAAACTTATAGCTGACTCCATCGTGTACGAAAATCATCAGACATTATTGCACGACTATACTGTGTTCCTAAAACATGAAGGGGAGAACACCATTACTGCACAAGTTACTGAAGAAGGATGCCCGACAATTGGTGTCGATTTCGTTATGAAGTACACAAAGCCCGTTAAAGACAAACCTTCAGGAAATGTCTCAACTAGCTCGGGGAATCCATATGTGGTTAAGATACAAAAACAATATCCCATAATACCTACCAAGTCTCAACCAAGACCAAAACCAAGACCAAAACCAACACCTATAATAATCCCTACTAATTGATGACTGAAGTTTCCCTCCCTTAAAACGAGCATAAAGCAACCCGTAATCAGTGAATCACCCTCTTGTAGGGGGAATCGTCCTGTAATTTGTGGCGGCCTGCCGCCTTCGTCAATCAAGTGCAATTCATTTGTGTAATTCGCCTACTTCGTGTTCGTTACAAAACCTAAAAAGATGAGAAAACTTCAAATCATCATATCATTCTTATATTTTTCAATCTAATAATACACTGTAGTATGAAACCTTTTAACTTGAGAAAACCATCCTCATTGATTGATGCAGGATTGATGATTCTGGCGCTTTTGTTTTTTGTTACATCCGCAAAAGCGGGCATGAAAAATGAATATGAAAAGGCTGTTGTCGTCATCTCTGAAAACGGAACGCACCTAACCTTTTATGGGGGTGAAGAAGATTATGACGATGACGATTACTATGATTGGGCAAACCAATCGTCCATGGCTCCAAAGACAGTGAAATACGCAAGTGAAGAAGATGTAGTCATACCTCTTGAAAAATACAATGGGCTGGGGAAAGAGGCCGCTGCCAAAGTGGAGAAGGTGACCTTCGATGATTCTTTTTGGTATGAGGAACCCTTTAGCACAAAAGGTTGGTTCCAAAATATGACCAATTTGAAGGTAATAGAGGGGATTGACAACTTGGACACATCTGCTGTTACTGATATGGGAAGCATGTTCTATAATTGCAGCAGTTTGGAAAGCCTGGACCTGAGTGGTTTTCGTACGTTTCATGTGAAAACTATGGAAAGTATGTTTTACAACTGCAGCAGTTTGGAAAGCCTGGACCTGAAGGTATTTCGTACGGATAACGTGGTTACCATGAAACAAATGTTTCGTGGTTGCACAAACTTGTCATACTTGAATGTTCCCTTTCATACATCCAATGTCAGCAATATGGATGAAATGTTTTGTGAATGTAGCAAACTGGATTCCCTTGACTTAAGCTCTTTCAGTATGGCAAATATTGGTATCAATACTGATTGTATGATATACAAATGCAAAGGGCTGAAACTGTTGAAAGTTAGCAGTGGAATGGGAAAACTAAGCGATAATGCATGCAAAGACGTTGGAACGGAAAGCAACCCTTGTGTCTTTGATGCCCCATCGTCGTTCCTTTATGGTTTTGACCCAAGAAATGGGAATTTCAAATGGAAGTCTGGATGGTTTTACATCACACCAGAGAAGATAGAAACATTGAATCATTTGGAGCCAGCACCCTATATGTTGCTCTCTATTGCTAATGGTACTATGATGTTTTATGATGACAACGAGCATTTTTTAAGAGAGGGCGACTATCATTCCATCGATGGGTTTACTGTTGATGAGAGCGGTCATGTTGGTGTTGATGATGCTGATGATTATTATAATGATAATTATTATGATTATAATCCAGGGACAGACTGGCAGTTGGAAAAAAGCTTGGCATCCAAAGTGAAAAAAGTTGTCTTTGACCCTTCGTTTAGAAATGTACGCCCCCTTAGCACTGCCATGTGGTTTGCCAATATGGAAAACCTGACAGATATCGAGGGATTGTCAATACTCAATACTGAATATGTCAAGGAAATGCAAAATATGTTCTTTAATTGCGAAAAACTTGCTTCCATTGACTTGAGCCATTTCAAGACTGGAAGAGTGCTAACCATGGGAGGTATGTTCAGAGAATGCAAAAACCTTGCATCTATTGACTTGAGCTCATTCGACACAGAAAGTGTGCAGATTATGAAAAGTATGTTTGAAGGATGCGAAAAGCTTGAAGAAATACACTTGAACCATTTCTCCGCGTATAGCTTATGGGATATGGACAAGATGTTCAAGGGGTGTAAAAACATTAAATCATTGAATTTAAGTAATTTCCACAGATATGGTGATGCTTATGTGGATTTTGATTATGATTTTGATGATGATAATGAATTTGATGATGATTATGATTTTGATGATGATGATGGGGTCCTTATTTATGGGGATGGTTTATTTTACACCGAGAGTGTGTTCATGGGGTGCAGCAGTTTGGCGAGACTTTCACTCAGTTCATCCCTGCAAAATATTGGAAGGGACGCTTGTGAGGGAATAGGAACAAACACACCTTGTATCCTCGAAATTCCTGAAAATTTCTTGTTGGGGGTGGACGCTGATAATGATTCTTTCATATGGAAATCAGGGAACTTCCGTCTTTCCGACGAGATAAGGAGTAAGGACAAGGCTGAAATATCTTATATTGTGTATGATGATGGCGAACTGCGATTCTACTATGACAACAAGAAAAGAACACGCAAGGGCACGTTTTGCGAGATGGAAAACTATAACGGCATAGTAAATGGATATATCATAAATCAATTATATAATGTAGTCATCGACCCTTCCTTTTCCAAAGCAAAGCCAAAAACGACAAAAAATTGGTTCATGGGACTTTACAACCTGATGGATATTGATGGATTGGAATGGCTTGACACCTCTGAGGTGACAGATATGACTGATATGTTTAAAGGTTGTGATGAACTGACTTACATCGATGCCTCAAAATTTGATGTCACCAATGCTGGCACCAATACGAGTGGGATGTTCAATGGTTGTGCCAACCTAGAAATACTTAAGGTCAGCAAAACCATGGAAAACATTTCCGAAGACGCATGCGTTGAAGTGGGAACGCCACAGTCGCCTTGCCTTATTGTCGCACCGGAAAACTTCAATTTTGGAGTTGATACTTCAGACGATTGTTTTACGTGGAAAAACGGTCATTTCATTATAAACATAGAAGGACTTGAGAAAATGGCTTATGTGGTGCTTTCAGATGATCATAAAAGGCTCTCTTTCTATAATGACCAACTTAAAAAAATCAGAAAAGGTAGTGTTTATGAATTGGATGAATTGGCTTCCATATCACATTTCCATATAAAGACTGCTATCTTTGACCCGTCCTTCAAGGAGACAAGACCAAAAGACGTTTCTCGTTGGTTTAGTGGTTCTGATAATCTTTCTAGTATTGTAGGCTTGGAATACTTGAACACGTCAGAGGTAACAAATATGAAATCTATGTTTAGCAGTTGCAGTAGCCTGACCAGCCTCGACCTCGGCAATTTCGACACTTCCAAGGTGACGGATATGAGTTCTATGTTTAGCGGTTGCAGTAGCCTGACCAGCCTCGACCTCGGCAATTTCGACACTTCCAATGTGACGGATATGAGTTCTATGTTTAGCAGTTGCAATAGCTTGACCACTCTCGATCTCGGCAATTTCGACACTTCCAATGTGACGGATATGAGTTCTATGTTTAGCAGTTGCAGTAGCCTGACCACTCTCGATCTCGGCAATTTCAACACTTCCAATGTGACCGATATGAGTTATATGTTTAGCAGTTGTCGTAGCCTGACCACTTTCGATCTCGGCAATTTTGACACTTCCAAGGTGACGGATATGAGTCATATGTTTGACTTTTGTTTGAACCTGGCAAGCCTTAACCTCGGCAATTTTGACACTTCTAAAGTGACGGATATGTAATTTATGTTTGCTCATTGTCATAATTTGACCTACTTCGATCTTAGCAACTTCATTTTAACGGATAGTATGGATGATGCGGAAGAATGGTACGAAGGAAAATGGGGTACTCTCGGATTGTTGTATGATTGTAGAAAATTAAGTTCTTTAGCCCTCTCCAAATCTATGTCTAATTTAATAAGAACTGATGATTGGAGTTATGACATCGGTGGATGGGTGGATGAACCTAGTTCTTGTTTAGGTGTAGGTACACCAAGTAACCCATGTCGTCTTTTCGTACCCGACGGTTTCGATTTTGGTGAAGGTGTTGACCCCACGGCTGAAGTTTTTGAATGGAAGGGTGGTTATTTCCGTATGACAGACAAAGAGTCATACGTCGTACTGTCAGATGATGGAAAAACCATGACTTTCTATTTCGACAACCAAATGCCATTTCGTCAGGGGAATGCCATCAACCTTGTCGACTATGAAGGATTTGATATTAATATTGACACTGAAAAGGCAAGGCCGAGAAGGTGCAGAAAGTGGTGTTTGATGAGTCATTTCAAGCAGCAAGGCCCACCAGTACCTACTGCTGGTTCTATGGGATGAAAAAACTGGCCTCCATCGAGGGGATGAAATATTTGAACACTTCGGACGTGACCAATATGCGAGCCATGTTCTCATCATGCAACAGCCTGAAAAGCGTCGACGTGAGCGGCTTCAACACGTCAAAGGTGACGTCTATGAGAAATATGTTCAGGGGCTGCAGTAGCCTTGAGTCGCTCGACGTAAGTAGCTTCAACACTTCAAAGGTCGATACGATGTTTGGTATGTTCAATGCCTGCTCCAAACTCAAGTTGCTCGACGTGAGCAACTTCGACACGCGGAACGTGATCGATATGACCTATATGTTCTACAAATGCACCAGTCTCACCTCTCTTGTCTTGGGGGACAACTTCGACACTTCGAACGTGACTTCGATGTATAGTATGTTCAGCGATTGTACCAACCTTGCCTCGCTCGATGTCTCTGGCTTCAACACCTCCAAGGTGACAACCATGGAGTATATGTTCAATTACTGCCACGCACTAGAGGCCATCAATGTGAGAGGGTTCAATACATCAAAGGTGAATGATATGCGATTTATGTTCAACGAGTGCAACAGACTCAAAGAACTTGACCTCTCCAATTTCGACATGTCGAAAACCACCAAAACTGCCTATATGTTCGACAACGACACCTGCTTGATGAGACTCTCCATTAGCGCCACGATGGACAATCTGAACGAGAGCGCATGCAATGGTGTGGGCAAGAAGGAGAATCCCTGCCTTATCCACGCACCGGTGGGCTTCAACTTTGGGGATGGCATCGACACCAGCAACACCTTCCAATGGAAATGTGGATGGTTCCATATAGAAAAAAATCAGTATGATGCTCCTGAGAATCTTGTCGTCGACAATGTCACAGAGACTTCTGCCATAGTCTCCTGGGTGGATGCCAGTACTAATTCTTGGAAGGTGGCATGGACGGATAACCTCAACCATTGGGATCAGAACGAGTCCATAGTTCAAACCACGACTTTGACTTTGGATGGATTGCAGCCTGACAAGAAATATCATGTCATGGTTTGTGGCTTGTATGATGACGGGGAAAGCGATTACGCATACACTGCATTCTTTACTGCCTGCTCCTACTTGATCCTGTCGGAAGACACGACAACCATCACCTTCTACTATGATTCCAAGAAGGGTGAGCGCCAGGGAAAGCCCATCAAACTCGATGACTATCAAGGTCTCAAGGACAACTTGGCCAAAGAGGTGAACAAGGTGACGTTTGACCCTTCGTTTAGTGATGCAAAACCCACCAGCACCTACAGATGGTTCTACCATATGGAAAACCTTTCCACCATAGATGGCCTGGAATATCTAAACACCTCAGAGGTGACATCCATGCAGGCCATGTTCTCTGGTTGCAAGAGCTTGGAAAACATCGACCTCGGTCATTTCAACACTTCCAAGGTGACTTCCATGCGAAATATGTTTTATAATTGCTCCATTCTTTCTTCAATTGACTTGCGCCATTTCGACACTTCCAAGGTGACCCGTATGAAGTCGATGTTCTATGGATGCTCTGCTCTCAAGGTGCTCGATGTCAGTTCTTTCGACACCTCAAACCTGGAGCAGAGTGAAAACGACATCATCTTCCAAGGATGCAAAGCTTTGACCTCACTCCTCATCTCATCCACCATGGGAAACATTGGAGAGAAAGCTTGTGATGGGGTGGGGACGCCTGAAAAACCTTGCGGATTGAATGTCTCCTATTCCGACTTGACAGGTGCTGTGCCTGCCGGGGCTTATTTCAAATGGAAATCGGGTTATTTCACATACCCGGATGACATTCACACCCCTGCGCTCAACAACCAAGACGAACAGCCTGCATACAACCTGCAAGGCATCCCCGTCAAGTCGCCAAAACACGGGGTCTATATCAAAAACGGAAAGAAAGTGGTTGTTAAATAGGACTTGCTCCGTGATAATCCATCCCCCAACAAATTAAAAAACCTTTTTAAAACATGTACAATATACTCCCTCTCTAAGATTTGAGGGCAAGGGGTTGTAGATTATCAAATTGGACATCCTACTTCATTAATCATATTTTTTATCATGCCAATCAGAGAACAGTGTGAGAATTGCAAGGACTTTCGAAAAGGGATGATGCTGTGTGCATATTCTTGGGAGCAAGTCGAATTTGATGACACGCCATGCAAGAAGAACAAGGCCGAAGAAAATGTCACAAGTGACACGTCTGAAAAGACTTCCGAAATGGCATCAATGGAGGGAACTGAAACAAAAGGTCAGAAGGTACGCAATAATCCCCAATTGTCAACCCGCAACCTTGTGGAAGGGGAGGAAGGCGTGTCGATGAAGAATGTAAGGTCAACTGACTGGTTTACGGTGACATGGTTAATCCTGGTGGCCGTCGCTGTCATTGCCGGCGGGTGGTTCGGCTATCGCTATTGGAAATCACAAAGGAATGACGAATCGATGTTGCTGGCAAAGTCAGAGTTGATGTATTTATCGACTGACAAGACCATGGATTACCTGGAATTTGAACGCCTAGACGCTGATGGCAAGGAAATCACTTTGGTGTTGGAGACAAAAAACAGCCAGTTGACAGCAATTGACATGCTTGCCAATTACATGGATGGCAATGATTCCGTTGAATTAGATAAGAAGGATGTGAAATACGGCAAGGACAAGTTGAAAGAACAAATCGATTCCATCGTCAAACTCGAATTGATGTCGCTTATTGCTATCGAACCCGCTCGGTGGAAGGCGTTCTGCAACAGGTTGGAGGAGGCGGATGGCAAACTCTCTGTCGCTCTCTCAAGTATGTCAACAAATTTTTCCATTGACTTGACTTCCGAACAGCTGAGACAGCTCATCGAGGAGGAGGAACAGAAGAAAACGGGGCTTGACTATTTCGTCAACAACAAAAGGGTGGAGGTGTTGGACTACGCGAGAAGGCATTTCAGAAACGATAGGCTTTTGAGAGTGAAGGATGTGGTGGTGGACTCGCAATATGTATCGTTGTGGCTTGCGTATGATGACTCAAAATACAAGATTGACAAATCCATGTTGGACACAACGTATGTCAGGCCACATTTCACTGATGGCGTGGGCGAAATGGGAAGCATATTGGATGGAATGCTCGCCATTTCAACCCGAACAGACAAGGGCATTGCTTTCGTGTATTCGGGAACCGTCAACCACAATATTGACAGGGTGCAATTTGAAAAGGATAAGGTTAAGGAAATACACAAGGATGAATCCAATAGATTCTATGTAGGTGAACGCAAACGCGACCAAGTGCAAACTGTGATAAGGCATCAGAAATAAAGATAGCAGATGACTTTTGGGGACCTATTGATCGCCTCGCCATGAGCTGCTTGGCATTCGCATTGAGATATTGAAGCCCATAGGATGAATACTGATTTCGTCCAACAGGCGGATTTCATAAACCTATGGAATCCGCCTTTTACGTATCCGGAAATCGAAGGATTTCAGTGAAAGAACCATCAAGCGACATGACGGATATTACCTATGCAGCAATGAGGCTATCTGCAGAATAGCAAACCCAAAAGAAGGTCTAGTTCATACAAAAGACACAGTCGGACACTTCTTCGACACAAGTTATTGGAATGCACCTGTTTCAGACCCGGAGATTCTTTTTTCTCCATCAGACCCTGACATATTGTTGAATGCCTTTTTCATGCATAATGACGCGATTCAAATGCTTGAGACATACAAGGACAGCACATATTTGTCGAAATACGACGGGCAGGGTATTTCACGTGTCAAGTTTTTAGAACAGAAAGTGAGTCATATCTTCAGTTCTTCACTGGAAAAAGATTACGTCGGTTATGGTGACACATACAATTTCATCAATTACTCAAAGGAAGACGAAGGACATTTTGGCATCATTGACATTGACGGCAACCGGATGACGATTGTCAACTTGTTGACCAATCAACCCTCGAGCGATGGCATTTGGGAAGATGACTGTTGGTGGCCATCCGGGGGTGATCGTTGGAAGGCTGTCGTCAAATGTGATAGTGGCCGTGCGGTGGCGGAGACACCTGTCATCACCTTTGTCAATGGGGAGTGGAAAGTTGAAATGTGAGGTACACTGTAAAAACAAGGCATACCTGACTTCATCTCCCAAGTGGATGCCGATGGTGATTTGCAGCATCATCGCGTTCCTGCTCACCCTCGAGTCATGTACAAGGAAGGGAGGCATTGAGCCAGACCGGGTATGAGTTGCAAATCAACGAGACCATCCTGTGCATCCTCATCAAGGCCAAGTTCCGCCCCTCGGAGATTGGCGTACTGATGAACCTCTCACCTCAGAACATCACCAACCTGTGTGCAAGGCTCAAAAAGAAGATGTTCCATTCCGACAAGGGAGCAAAGGCCCTTTGGATTATAATTCTGATTTTACCACCCGTATAGAAGACAATAGTTCGTTAATAAAAAAGTAAGTATATTTCAAACACAGATAATCATACGTAATCATATGTATTCATGGATGTTAGCAATAAATAAACCCTTTATTCTTAACCCTCTATGATAGCCTGCTAATGGTGGCCTTGATGTCCACAAGATGTCCACAGAAGAAAAATAAAAAAGGAGTTAAAGATTTTTAACATCTTTAACTCCTTGATTTTCAATTTGTTACCGTGTACACCCGCAGGGGCTCGAACCCTGGACACCCTGATTAAGAGTTAACAAATGTGAAAATGTAAGAATATTTATGAATATATAACTACTTGATAATGTGATTTATGAAGAAATATTGACTATCTATAGATATCTAAAAACATCTATAAATACGTTTAATAAAAACCAAAATTCGTTCAGGATTTCAAGGTGGAGAGTAGGAAAAGGTGTTTGCTCAATATGTAAATTTATTTCGTGACATTTTGAGTAATGATAACACCAATATGATACTACTTTTTATGGAAGTTTTTATTCAAGGTAGTTCAATCAATGTCTTTGCCCATTCGGGAATGTTGTCGGTATAGCATTTTGTTAGTTTGCCCTCAGAGGTGCGGTAGAGTAGGCTAGGCAATTGGTCATCAATGGAGTTGTCGTAGATGTACGCACGATCTACGAAATGGATGGCTTTGGCAGTGTTGAGTAACGACTTGTAATAACGGCTGATGACCTTTGATATCGGCACCTCATGCCCTCCGTTGAGATAACGCTGTGTGATTCGGACTACGTTGATGGTGGGGTCGGACGTGCAGACGTAAAAAAGACGAATAAAGAAGCCATAATCCTTTGCTCGTTGAAGGAACTCCAACTTTTCCGGGCTGGAGAACACAGTTTCGAATACAAAGTTCTTTCTGCTTTCCAGGCAGTCATAACGCATTTGGGTGGCCAACTCTGCCGCCTTCCTGACTGCCTCCGGTGAATTCCAGTCACCGAAGGTTTCCTGTGCAATATTATCTGGATTGATGTATATGCTGTCAGCAGCCCATTCATCGTTGAGTAGCTGTTCTGTTGTCGTGGTCTTTCCAGACCCGTTGGGACCTGCCACAACACACAGTATCGGTTTCCTGTCGGTCATGGGTTGATGGTTTTTCTCCAGTTTTCTACCTCTTTCGCCACCATTTGCAAGCGTCTCTTCTTTTCCGCCTCCGCTTTGGCACTTGACTCACGGGCGGCCTTGGCCACGTCTTCCATAAGTGCAAGCAGCATCTCATCCGTGGGATCCTCCAAAGAGGTCAGGCGGTATTGTTTGTGAATCTCAGTCATTTGTTCCTTGTCTTTTTATCCGTTTTTCTTTTTCTTTTGCAAAGTTACGATAAAAAAGTGAATTGAGCATAATGAATTAGTACAATTTACATGCAGAAATGTAGTGAAAACTGCACACAACACCACGAGATGCAATCGAAGTAACTAAGTTTAGCCAAAAGGTCAAATGTTGGTATGTATATTTATAATCAACTCATTGTGATTTTGTGTAAAATGTGAAATAGATTTATTTGGAACTTAACGAGATTATTCATAACTTTGCCCATGTTACATAAAAACGTCAACCATTATGAAAACAATGAAAATCCTTTTTATGATGTTCTTGGGCGTACTGCCCTCGCAGGCACAGGAGTTCTTCGATTGGGAATTCTCCACCATGGAATCCACAAGGAACAATGTGGTGAACCCTATTGACGTGACGACGGAAACCTCCACCGTGAAGATGCAATACAACTTCAATCGTCTCAAGGAAAACATCACCCGGAACGAGGTGATTGCAAAACTTGCCTTCAAGGGCTATAATCCGGGCGAGACTCTGACAAGGCACGTGAAGGTGTGGCTGTCCAACCGTTGGTCCAATAATCCCAAATGCGTGTTTGATGCCGATTGCATCATCCCGCGCGGAGGGTCTGCTGAGGAAAACATCACACTCCTGGATTTGCCTTTCGACGAGCCCTACACGTACCAAGGCGAAGAGCTTACCATCATCACGATAGAGAGCAGCGGCGAGCCTGCCGGGCAGCCCCTTGTCTTTGAGCAGCAGGAAGGCCGTCCCGTCGCCACCATCACGGCGAAGGCAGAGGTGGCTTATTTCTCAGGCACGGTGAAAGACCAGGACGGTCGAGCCGTGCAGGATGCATGTGTTGACATCTACCGCGACCGGGAAGAGGGAGAAGCACTCTCATACGTCACCCACACCGATTCTGAAGGCGGCTATTCCGTCAGGGTGGAGCATGGCTGCCGCAGTTATTGCCTCACCGTCTCTGCTGCCGGATACCCTGATTACTTGGTGGACTGGGCCTTCCAGCTATGTGACGGCACTCTCCTGCCGGCTCCGTCGGGTGACATCATCATGACGAACAGGCTCGACTTCAAGGGCGGGCAACAAGCCACCATCATCTTGCCAGAGGCTCCAGACCCCTCATGGGGACGATACTACCGCCTGGATCGTCGCAACAATGAGTATGCCGCCGTCTTTGTGCGCGAGTACACACCACAAGCCAACGTTCCATATGTCATCTTCTCCGAGAAGGATTTCAGCATCGACCTTTCCAACTATGACTTTGAGAACCTGCCAGAAGCCGGTCGTCTCCTGTATCCCGACTGTGATGAAAACATGCCGTATGGACTCTTTGGAACGTATCAGAGTCGGTTGGCGTACAGCCTGCACTCCCTGTCGGTCTCGCTGTTGGACAGCACAACGGACTGTCAGGCTCACACCTCCATAGGCTTCCCTCGCGTCGGTGCGTTCCGCGCTTTTTTAGTAGGATATGATACAGGAACCATCTATGATGATCAGCCAAAGTTGATGTTCCTTGAAGAGTCGGATGCCATTTCG
This sequence comes from Prevotella sp., assembly GCA_017524385.1. Lineage (GTDB taxonomy): Bacteria > Bacteroidota > Bacteroidia > Bacteroidales > Bacteroidaceae > Prevotella. The sequence goes on along the minus strand of JAFWSS010000259.1, from coordinate 16,776 downwards.
GAGATTCCTGTAACAAAGGCGCATATAGGCTCGCTCTTCGACTTGCAAGGTCGAAAACTGAACGGCATCCCGCAGAAGGGTGTCTATATCAAGGATGGAAGGAAGATTATGAAATAAATGGCGACGGTGTATTCAATCTTTTCCCTTGGAGATGTCGAAAGACTCGTCAAGGGTGTTTGAATAAAGGAATTGGTGTGTGAAGACGGTAATGTTGTTGTCTTTGATGACAAGTGTGTAGGTTCTGTTCTCAAAAGGACCGACTTCCGAAGTGAGGTCATAGAGGCATATGCAGTTGGTCAATGGCGGTGCATCCTCACTGACAGTGATCGTATTCCCTGATACGTTGACAGAAAAGTTGAATTGCGCCTCACAGCAGAAAGTGGCGTTCTCATGGGAAACATTCAACATTCCCTTGTCATTTCCCTTGAGGATTACACGCTCTGTTAGATCCATATATTTCTGTACCCTCGAGGACTGCCCGTCAAACTGAGACGAGTTGGACGCGGAAGAGATATCCTTACATCCACTCTCCGTGTGGTTCCTGAGCGTGATAGGCTTGTTGGAATCGTCCTCTGCATCATCAGAGGAACACGATGGCAGCATGCCGCATAGTGCAACGACCAATAGTGATATGAGTTTCTTCATTGATAACAATTTTGAATGGTTTCTTTAATAATAATGCGAAAACAGGAAAAATCTTGTATCCCAGAATGTTGAAAAATCAACAATTGTTTAGTTAAAACAGTTTCGTTAAGCCTCTTGTTCAGGGCCATTCTAGTTTGAACGACCCTTGCCGTCACTCTTGTATGTAAATGGTTTACAGCCATTTATATTTTTGTGTAAAATGTGTAATCGGTTTTGTTTGGTGCATAACGAATTTATTCATACTTTTGCCACTGAATGCATAAGAGAACGATAAAACCAATGATTGTTGAAGGTATGAAGTGGATGTCAGCGATGGGTTGCTGCCTCGTCGCCCTCATACTGACCCTTGGTTCTTGCACAAGGCACGGTGACTATGACGAGTCCTTGGCCAGGGCCGACTCTTTGATGAACATGGCTCCCGACTCAGCCTTGGCCATTCTCGATTCTCTGGAACCGTCAGCCAAGGATTTCTCAAAAAGCGACCTCCGTCGTTGGCAGCTCCTTCGCCTTATGGCACAGAACAAATGCGTTTCGGCCTTCAGTTCCGACAGCCTTCAACTCATACTTACTGATTACTACGACCACCACGGCACACCCAACGAACGAATGATGGCACATTACCTTCTCGGAAGGGCAAGAAGCGACATGGGTGAAACACCCGAAGCCATGCGATGCTATCAAGATGCCATAACCTGTGCCGACACCAGTTCTGTTGATTGCGATTGGTGGAACCTATCAAGGATACACCTTCAATTGGCGGATGAATACTATTTGTCGTTCATGCCTATGGAGGAGAAGGAAGCATTGGAGCGCTCCCGCATTTGTGCCTTGCATGCAAGAGACACCGTCACCTCGATTATCGCTTTTGCCAAGTTGTCGGAAGTGTACGAATTGATGGATTTAAGAGACTCGTCAGCCATCGTCATCAGGGAGGCTGTCCGTTTTTTCAAGGATTACGGCAGGGATGATCTGGCATCACAGATGTCTGGCTTCTTGTTAGAAAGCGAGGTGGAGAAAGGCAATTTGGAAGAAGCCGCCCGAATCATCAGATACTATGAGAGTTGCTCGGACTATTTCGATGAAAACCATGAGATAGAAAACGGCCGGGAGATGTATTATTACAGCAAAGGCATCTACTACCTTGGTGCAGGGCAAGCCGACTCGGCAGAATGTATGTTTAGGAAACTATTGAGTAAAGCCCAAGGCATAAGTGAAACCCATGCGGCCTATTGGGGCTTGAGAAAGAAGTATTTGACTACAGGTCCGAAAGACTCTTTGGTGAAATACGCCATGCTAAGCGAAAGTTCCAATGACACTTTGTATCAAGAGCACTACAAGGACAACATCCATTTGCTGCAAAAGCGGTTCAATTACTCCAGGCATGTCGAGAATGAACAACGGCTTATGATTTCAAGCGCAAAAAAGGACAAACTCATCATGGTTGCAACCTTCACATCCATTGTGCTTTCTTTGTTGGCCTTATGCGGTTCTTTCATCCTCAGAAACAGAAAGAACAGGATTATCAATCAGAAAATCCAAGAGATAGAGCTGCTGCAGAACACCATTACATATATGGAGGAAGGAAATACTTCAACCAACGACCGGTTAAACGAATTTGAGGAAAGCGACATCGTCAAACGTCTCAAGCGGAAGGCAAGCAACAATGAACATGCAGGATTGGCCGACCTGGGCGAATTGAGGGATGCAGCCATCAAGCACCTTCCCGTCTTCATTGGGACATTGAGCAACACCGGCTATGAGCTGCAAAGCCATGAGACCAACCTGTGCATCCTCATCAAGGCTGGATTCCGCCCGTCGGAGATAGCCGTATTGATGAACCTGACGCCACAAAACATCACCAACCTGCGTGCAAGACTTAACAAGAAGATGTTCCATACCGACAAAGGAGCAAAGGATTTCAATGAGAAAATCATCAACTTGACATCATAATAGCATTTGTATTTGAATGGGATACAGTCTCTTGTGATTTTGTGTAAAAAGTGTAATCGGTTTATTTGGAACGAGACCATTTTTTTCTTATCTTTGTCCGACTGATTACGAAACCAAATCCACACGGCTATGAAAGGAAAACAGATTCTCCTATTGTTGTCGCTTATGACATTCACGACATCCATGGCACAGGATGATGTCGTCTTGTCCTGTCCCGATGACTACCATCCCCATGCCATCGACCTCGGTCTGCCTTCCGACACCGATGGAATGGGTAAGACATTCATTGCCGATGACAAGTCATGGTTGGTCGGAACGCCTGACGGCAAGGTGTATTGTTATTATGTGGAAGGAGAGACAACCATCGGCTCTCATTTATACAAGAAAGTCATGGAACGGAGGATCGTGCCTCAAGGGGACAATTCATCGTATCACTGCGCCGTATATGAAGAGGACGGCAAGGTGTGGCTTTTCAGGTCAGGGATGACCGAACCCGAACTGCTCTATGACTTCAAGGCGGAGGCCGGAGATGTCGTGGTGAAGCACGAGGAGACATGGTACGAAGGCAGGGTGGCCTATACCATCGACCACGTGGATTACATCAACGTGGACGGACGGAGGTTCAAAAGGCAGTTCGTCAACGACGAGCAAGGTCAACTGGTCGATGTCTGGGTGGAGGGTGTCGGCGGCAGCAGCTTGTTCGGGCATGGCCTGAGAGACAGCTGGCCCATGCTCTCATGTCTGATGGATGGCGAAGAGGTGTTCTCGAAGTCCTACTTCATATGCCCCGATGAGGAGCCCGCCCCCTACCACAGGTTGCTGGTCGTGGGCAAGAAATGGAACCAGAACTACACCGATGTGTGCACACCCGGTGACGGCTACACCTTCGACTTTGAGATCAAGGGCGACACCACCATCTGCGGGGTGAGGCACTTCAAGCTTTACGCCCACAACTATGAGAACAAGGGAGGGGAGAAGATGCTTGGCCTCCTTGTCGAGTCAAACAAGCGCGTGTATTCCCTCTGGACTGGGTTGCCCTACATGGACTACCAGGCGTTGCTCTACGACTTCGGGACAGAAGCGGGTGAAAGGTTGGGGGTCATCTCATCGTGGAATGTCCGCACCATCGAGCGTGATGAGATTCAGCACGACGGAGGCACACTCCGACGGCAGGCGATGGGCTATGAGCCTTGGGGAGGTCTCTCTTCTTGGAATCCCATCAACCATCCATTGGACTGGTGGGTGGAGGGTGTCGGCAGCAGCACCCACTTCGTGAAGCCATACAGCTGGACACCTGCACGACAGTACCGCTTGGAGAGCTGTACGCTCGATGGCGACACCTTGTTCACGTTCGATGATTTCCAAATACCCGAGGATGCGATTCCTGAAATGCGGGAGGTCGACTACCATCCCATGTTGGTCGAAGGCAAGTCTTGGCTGTATCACTTCACGCAAGGCCATTCCGATATGGAAACAGGTGGGTTCTGGCAGACTGCATACGACGTGACTTACACGCTACGTGGCGACACCATCATCGACGGCAGGGAATACATGAAGATGTATGAAGAATACGAAGGGAGGTGCAATTACCACAGCGCATGGCGCGAGGACGGCATGAAGATTTACGCCGCGTACCCCGGCAGACCCGACAGCCTGTGCTATGACTATGGACTTCCCTACTTGGGACAGGCTCCCTACACCTGGCATGGTGAAATCTACGAGCCAATTTATTTGGCAGCCAAGGATGTGGTGAAGGCCGGCGAGTGTTACCACAACCGTTACTTGTTCATCGACGACAACTATCAAGAAGGCAACTTCTGGGTCGACGGCGTGGGGTGCATGAACGGACTGCTTTACCCCGACCATCCCTACCACTATTACATGCCCTATTGGGATTTCATCTCCTGCACCACGCCTGACGGAGAAACTGTCACACGTGATGAAATCTATGGCGAGGCGGTGCCATACGTCGTCACAAGTGTAGCCAATAGCGTTTGTCTTCCAGATTCATCTTCAGACAAATCCTGCCAAGCCGCTTATAATATATATGGCATCAAGGTCGCAGATGACATTGATGACATGAGTACGCTTCCTCCCGGCATCTACATCGTCAATGGCAGGAAAATGGTTGTCAAATAACGTAATGAGATATGAGAAAATGTCTGATTTCATTGTTGTTTGCGCTTCTGTGGATTCCTTGTTCTGCTCAAGAGGCCACTGACAGCATCGACGGGCTGGAATGGTGTTACCATGTCGGCCACGCCAATGCTGATTATTGGGATTATTACCGGTTGTCTGGGAGGAAGTACTATAAAGGCCATTTCTATCATGTGATGTATTTGAAAAGAATCATTACAGGATACTTTGTTATTGATAATTTCAGTCTGAAGAACATCTGCATCCGTGAAGACCAAGGGAAGGTCTATGTGATGAAGGATGAATACCTTGACTTGATGGATGCCTATTCCACATGGAATAAAGTTGGAGATGCCACCCACCTGCCTTACGAGGAGACTGAGGAAGGTGAATTGGTGCTGTACGACTACAATATGCAACCGGGTGACCGTTTCCCTCATGTGGACGGCTATGAGGACATCGTAGTCACGCAGTGTGGTGACACCATCACCCAAGATGGCGTGTCTCGCAAGACCATCCTGTTGAGCAATGGCTGTAAAATCATAGAAGGCATGGGGTGTATCAATTCCGTAGCTGGTCCGATGTTTTACCTGAACCCTAAGAAGAATGCCATGGTATGGGGGCATCTGAAACAACTTTCCCATGCAGATGGAAGCATTATCTATTACATTTCCAATTGGGACTTGGCGCAATGGGTAATGGCCATCCTCGACGGCCTGAAAGACCCCAATTATGAGCCATTCATCGTGGACGGCAAGGTGTGGTATTATGAGCATGTCGATTATAATCAATACCACCATAACTACTATGTCTATAAAGTGTTCTTTGAGGGTGACACGGTGGTTGACGGTCATTTGTGCAAGAAACTTGTGGAGGAACGTCCCGGTTTTGACAATTATAGCCCATGTGCCTGCCGTGAGGAAAACGGCAAGGTCTGGGCATATTATTCCCATTATTCCAACCAGCCGTGGCAGAAGTGGCTGCTGTTTGACTTCACCTGTCAGGTGGGGGACACGGTGACCAACATCCTGACCTATGGTAGTGGGAATTTCCTAGTTGACGAGGTGGGTTATGTCAGTTCTTTCGGTCGCGACAGGCGAAGGGTTGCCATAAACCGTGGCGATGGCCAACTCGGCTATTGGCTTGAGGGCGTAGGGGGCCGTTACGATATGTTTAGCGTGTGGCATGTGGTAACAGCGGCATCGGAACGCTTCCTATACTGCGAGTTGAACGGTGAGCGGATTGCCGACCAAAGTTCGTTCGGCGACGCAGCATTGGAATCATTGGATATCCGTGAAACGATCAGCCTTGACGAGGACAATACACCTGTCTACGACCTCTTCGGTCGTCGTCTCAACGGTGTTCCCAACCATGGCTTCTACATCCGCAATGGTAGGAAATATGTCAAGTGAAAGTGAGCCATTTCGCACATAGTATTGTAGTTTCTCACCTTACTATAGTTGATGAAATCAAGCCATGAAGGGTTTTCATCCTTACCTATGGTCTGCCCAGGTCTTTGTCACCTGCATGCGCACCTCCTTGAGGGTGTTGCATATCCTTTTTCCTCTTTTCATTGGCATTTTATCAAAATAGACAAGTAAAATTTTGATTTCTTATTTTTTCTTTCTCTTTTGCGGGAATCCATTTGGGCATGAGACAGACCACGCGCAATGCCTCGGCATCGAGTTCCTTGTCGGCTTTTTCCCTAAAACTCACTTGCATCGCCTTCATATTCCTCATCATCAGATGAATGTTTCTTGTACAAACGCGAACACACTTCACATAACCCATCTTCATCTAAATCCAAAGGCTGGAAAAAACTCTTAATATGGCGAGCAGCTATTGTTTGTTCGTTATTCGGACTTTCAACAATAGACCTGTCATATCCTTGACAATGGCATAGCCAACACTCGTTAATCCATTTGTTGAGTTTGGGATACATCCGCATGTATAGGGCTCTGTCTTTTTCTTTTCCCATGATTGAAAATTATCATTGATTGAATCATACAAGTAAAATCGTATCACGCATCATTCGCATGCAAATATACATTTTTTCACCGAATTTGTAATTCTGTTCAGCGAATACCATTAAAAAAATATTTAATGGCTTCCAATCTACTCAATTGAATGGGTTATGAATATCTTTCCTCTTTTCATCATAGTCTTTATGCCTCAGTTGTCTTTTGAGTTGTCGGTTGGTTGGGTGGGAGAGTGGTGTTAATCCATTTTGAAGTATATGGGAAGGTTGTATCGGCTTAGGGATCCCGGCTCCCATTTGGGCATGAGATTGACCACCCGCAATGCTTCTGCATCGAGGAGGGGATGGAGACTCTTGACCACCTGGGCGTTGGTGATGGTGCCGTCTGATTCGACTTCAAAGCTCACCACAACACGACCTTCAACGCTGTCTTTCACCGCTTGTTCGGGATATCTCACGTTTTTCTGCAAAAACTCCAGCAGTGCTTTCTCGCCACCGGGGAATGATGGGCTTGGCAAGACTTCACCGACGGCGGGAACTGAATATTCTGGTTCGACAGCTTGGCTTACAGCTGAAGGGGTGCCGTGTTCATCGTTCTGGTCTGTCTCATTGGCTTGGGAAGCTTGGTTTATTGTCAACAAGGAGTCGGGGACGGGATCTAGGAAGCCAGCGGTTTGAGCAGCTATAGAAAGGCTGTCGCTGCCAGGGTCAAGGGGTGTTGTCTTCCCGCCACACGCCGTGAGGGAGGCCAGTCCCATGCTTACTCCCACCACTGCAACGGCTTTGCCCAGTTGTCGGCGCAGCTGAAGCTGTTGTTCGAGCCAGCGCACCTCTGCCTCGCATTTCGGGCAAGTGCCGGCGCAGTCACCCTCATGGTAGCACTCCGTGGGTGCATATCTGATGTCGTTGGCTTTCGCCACCTGCATGCGCACCTCCTTGAGGGTGTTGCATATCCTTTTTCCTCTTTTCATTGGCACACTATGTCATTGTTGTTTCAATTATAAACAATGGAATTTGTCGGTCAAAGATAAGGAAAATTATGTTATGTTCCAAACAAATCGATTTCACTTTTTTACACAAAATCATAAAAGTCTGAATTCTTGTGATATACAATCGTCAAGACAATGTTAGATTGATGATCTTCTCATTGGAATCCCTTGATGATATTCTATGCCATCTCCCCTTTAGGACTCTTTTCTCCTTCAGGTTGATGTCTTAAACTCGTTCCTTCTGCTGGTTTACACCCGAAATCGTTTATGTTACATTCAATGTGATGAACATGCATCAGACTTCAATCATCTTGACATGGCTGAACCAATTGTGCAAATGTTCCTGTTGGAAAACATAGCTTTTCTCGCTGACGGAGAGTGTTCGGTTCCTTAGGGCGTTTACATAACGGTAGCCGCGGTTGCCTGTGACTCTCTCCACCGCAAGGTAAGTGTCAAACTTCTTCTCTATCTGGTCGCGTATTTCACTGAGTGTGGCCGGTGCAGTCACCTCGTCCCTCACCATATCATAAATGGCATCGTCAAGCGGAATATTGCCGTCCAACTTCAATTTGGTCTTTGGCTCCCACTCCGCGAGTCTTACAATTTCATCGTATTGCTCACGGGTAACCTCACCCTCTCTTCCACAGTCCTCGACATAGGGAAGGCTGAAGACACCCTCAGCGTCACCGCCGCCAAGATAATCGTGATAAGTGAATGGTGAGAGACGAACCGTTCCTGATTCCTCGAGGATATGCAGGAGCGTCTCAGCATCATAAAACACGAACGGCGCCCCAGTCTCATAGAGAGCCATGGCTATCTTCAGACCATAGGGCACGCTTGCAGAATAGCTGATGCCGAAAGTGACAAGCCATTTGCCGCCCGCATAATATTGTGATGCGCCCACGTTCATCCTCGAAAGTCCGAGTTCACCGTAATGGTCCTTTGCGAAGCGTCTGAAATCCTCCTCGCTGTCCAGGTCGTATTCATTCAGTTGATGGTGAAGTCCATGGCTTGTGTAATACTCCACGTCGTCCTCGATGCTGACGGCTTTCGTTGCACGGTCATAATCAGCCCCCGACCAGTATATCGTATCAGCAATGCGGAAATATTTGCAGAATCTCCGAATCGACATGGAGTCAAATGGGACTGGCACGCCCAATTCGTTCCAGTCCGCCGATTCTCCGGTTTTGACGGATTCGTAAGCCTGTTTCCGCCTCACCAATTCCTTCATCACCCGGATGCAATAATCTCGGTTTTCTACCTGCATTTTCATCCCCGGTATAATCCTGTTGATTTCCTTGCTCCTTATCTTGCCGGAACGCTGGCGGTAGGGAAGGTTGTTCTCTATGTATCGGTGGTATGCCTCAGTGTCACTTGCGATAAACTCCACACGTTGTTTCACCAGTTCGAGCAGGGGTTTCAGAAACCAAGTCATGTCATCGGCATATTGATGGTGGTCCAGGTTGCGATTGGAGATGATTACGTAACGATGGCATGCATCCGAAATCTTCAGAAACGTATTCTCTTTGTATGCGGAGGTTGAAAGGAAGAACCATTCTTTCTCGTATGGGTATTCTTCATCCAACGTTTCTTGATAAGCCTCCAGATCTTCCAAATGTTCTTTCCCCCAACAACTCTCTTCATAGTCTCTCCATTCCTCGGCAGTTCCGCGAGGTATCTCCAGCCAGATTACCCTGGCCTCATCATCATCTACCGGTTCAAATACCGAGAGAGCCTTCTTTATCTCCAGCATCAGTTCTCTTGATTCTCCGTCCACATATACCTCATCATGGAATCCAGAATGAAGTGCTCTGTGGAATATGGGTTGTGTCATTCTAAAACTCATTGTGCTTGTCTTTTTTATTGTTCACTCTTTGATTGTTCAATCTGTTTCAAAATTCTCGCCCTCACCTGCTCATACGCAACGGGCTTGAACTCATTATTGTCCACTCCCACGTCATATTGCGTGGGATACAGATACTGGAGTCTTCCGGCATCTATTCCCGTATTGCTCTTCCTGGTGTGTACATGGCCAAACAGTTGCCACACATCCTTGTAGCCGCCTTCGAAGCACAGGAAGGGATAGTGGCAAAGGTAGATTTTCCGCTTGCCTATCTCTATACGCATCTGCATGGCCACGTGCTCGAACCGTCCGAGAAATCCCTGGCGGATGTTTTTCAGGTCGTGGTTGCCGAGGATGAGGTATATCTTGCCGTTCAAGCGGTCGAGAAACCTTGTCCACTCTGTCGCGCCCCCCAGGCAGAAGTCGCCGAGATGGAAGACAGTGTCGTTCTCTCCGACCGTCTTGTTCCAATTGGCGACTATCGTCTCGTTCATCTCATCGACATTCCTGAACGGTCGGTTGCAAAACCTGATGATGTTCGCATGGTTGAAATGCGTGTCGGAAGTGAAAAACGTATGTTCCGCATTAAACTTGAAATTCATTTTCTCTTTCTGTTTTATGACTCTCCCCATACCCCTATCGGGGCACGGAGAGAGTCTGTTGATTGTTTCACTCGTCGATTATGTAGGCCTGGCTCATATAGACCTTCTTCACCAGCGCGGTGGCGAGCTTGTTCAACTCCTTGTTGAGCAGTTTCTGTTCGCTCTTCTCAAGGTTGCCATACTCAGCGCCGTGCTCCTTCAGGAAGTCCTCGAGCACGTCCTTGGAGAACAGCCCCATAATCTTGCCGAAGTCCTTGGGGACGTGCACCTCGCCGATATGGCTGACCACGTTGGCAAGACGCTGCTCGGTGACGTAGGCCTCCACTTCGGGGATGAGAGCCTTCAGCGCATCGCTGTAGGGAACAGGTTCGGCAAACAGTTTGATGCGCTTCCTTACGCTCTTCTTTTCAGCGAACCGTTCGTTCTTGCTCTTGATGAGCACCCTGCTGTTGTTCCTGAGATACATCGGCACGACAGGCCTGATGACGATGCCCTCGCAGATGTTGTCCTCGATGGCGGGCAGCCCCAGCCATTCGGCAATCTTGCTCTGGAAAGCGTTGGGATGCTTCAAGCACTCGGTCAGGGTACCCTTGAACAGTGTCCTGGCATAGAAGAACCCATATCTCTCGAAGAGTTCGTTCGCCTCGTCAACAGGCAGGTACCTGCCGCCCCCGTCGCCGATGACATAGATATCGAAGGCGTAAAACTCATGCCCAGGAGTGTAGCACACACCCTTCTGGATGGCTGTCATCTTGCGGTTGGGCTGAACTTCCTTGTGAGGATAAGTGCCACCAAACATCTCACCGAAGATGCTGACGCTCCTTGTGTCGGAATACTTGCCCATCACCTCCTTGGTGAGGGCGACGACCCTGTCCCTGTACCTCTCGAGCAGTTCGGCATAGTCGTAGAACTTCTCGTCCTGCTCCAGCAAGGACGTACGCTTGGCGAACCTCACGCTCTCTCCATCACAGAGGAAGCTGGTGTTGGCGCCATGCACCTTTTCCTGCACCACGTATTCCAGGTCGGCGGGCATCTCTGCCACGACCCTCTCCATGAACTCCTTGCTGAAGGAGTTCTCGATGGAGCTGTACTTCTTGAATTCTAACATTTTTTCTTTTCCTCTTTTGTGCGCATCGCTGCGCGGTTAATGAATGATGATTGTTTGGTTTGTGCCTTAGGCCGAGCGGTGAGGAGAAGTTGGGCTGGTGGTAAGTCAGCGTTTTTCATCGTTTGTGATCGGCACAAAAAAGAAGTGGTTGGAAAGCTTAACGGACTTCCCAACCACCTTTATTGCTTGTGTGTGTTATCAGCTTAATTCCACAGGAGGAACCTGTCGTTCCATCCTCGTGCTGACATGGGTAGTCCAAGTGTTTTTGTGCGCAAGTTGCTTGTTAGCGCAATGCCTGACAGGGGCATATAGGTATCGCACTCAAGGCACCGTGAGCCCTGAATGTTCCATCCTGCTAATATGTAGAATTTTAGTATCTGCATTGCTGCTGTTATTAGGTAGCTAATTCTCAAATCGGCCGCGAAGATAAAATATTTTTCTGAATCCACAATGACTTTCTAAATTTTTTTTCATGACTTTTTGATTATACACTTTGTGTATAAAAATTTTTCTCGATTAAATTATGATATATACATCCATAACAGTTGTAAATCCAACTATTATGGCGCAATAGTAGAGATAATGGTTGCATTCGCAACTATTATGTGAAGAATCATTACTTCAGTATATCGGTTTCGTTTGGTTGCTCCCCCCGTTTGGAATAGCTCTGTTCATGGATTTTTTTGATACAGATAAACTGATGGCAAAATATCTTACAGGCGAAATCGTAGGATATGTTCCATCACATCCGATATAAAAAATGTATGTTTATAATGAAATATACAAGAACGACACGCCGATACTTGTCAGACCCGAGGCGATAATCAGTGTAAAAAGCACGACGACTGCATATCGTTGTTGTTTCATCTTGTTTGCAATTCAAATTCCCAGCATTGCTGCCGGTGTTATTCCTAAAGTGACACAGAGCAAACGGGCGATTTTCAGCGTAGGCTCAGCCCTGCCGGAAACGTAGTCACTGATTCGTGAAGGACTGACCCCGATCTCTTCAGCCAATTGTTTCTGGCTCATCTTCTTCTCATCCAGAGAAAGCTGTATCAACTGGGCTACGGTAGGTCTGCCTATGGGATAGTGCTCCTTTTCGTAGTCTATGACGACATCAGACATCATTGTCAACTCCACGGCATTGCGGTCGTTGGCAGGCGTGTTGTCATCCACCATTGGCAACAGTTCCTCGATCCGCGCCAATGCGAACTCATATTGTTCTTTTGTAATCTTTGCCATATTCGTACCTCCTTTATTATATTGTTGAAACGTCGATCTTGTCGTATTCACTATGCGTACCCACAAATCGAATGAATATATGCCCGATTGTGAACTTCACGACCACCACAAGCCGGTATTTGTTGCCTCTGATGTCAAATACATAATGTTGGTTTCCAACGTAGTCTGTCGAAGGGAAATCAGCCTTTATATCCGACAGGTTCTTCCACTCTGCCTTTTCTGCGATGTCATACCATCGTTCAAGTGCAGCCTGGGCGTCTCCATGTCCTTCTGAACTATAGAACTCAACTAATCGTCTATGTGATACTATTCTCATTTCGGTTGCAATGATACAAATATGTTTTGTATTTCAAAAGAAAACCGACAAATAATTTTGATTTTTAGAATTTTGTCTTCAGGAAATTGACTATCCCTAATAATCGTTGACAGATTAATGTGCGGTTAACTAATACATTTTGCGACTTTATGCCGGTTTGCTGTTTTGCTTTACAAATATCAATCGTTTAACGGATTATGTTTACAATGTCTTCCCATAAGAAACCGCAGTAGTTGAAGTGTAAGGCTGGTTTTACTTTAGAAACATTTCTCTCTCTATTTCCATCACACGGGAGACATCAAAGAATATCTGTTTGCGCGGATACTCTTCCGACGGCTCTTTCAGGTCGAAACCGTCGCACTTGTTGCTTGTCAGGTACTGCGATTCAAACTCCCATATGTCGAGATGATAGTGCATGAACATGTATTCGTCGGAAACCATCGTCACGCTGAAGGGCCGTTCGCTCGTCCCGTCGCCCGTTCGGGCTATGGTGGCGAAGATGATGAACATTCGGGTGAAATATTCCTTCACTTCGTTCTCGGTCACGTTATAATGATGCGTTGAGTCTTCCAACATCATGCTTATGGACAATCCGGCATTGGAGAGTGCTTCAAGGCTCAATGGATTTTCCTTGAGAAGCTCTTTTGCTCCGGAAAGGCATTCCTCATATTTTCCTTCTTCAAACAGTTCATCCAGGTTTCGTCCTTTGGTGAATTCATCAAAGGGCGTGAGGTATGACTGTCCGTAATATGCCAATATTCGTTCATTCCACGTCATGGTGGTGTCGATTTCACTTGAAGCCATCCTCGACACAAGCTCTTTTATCCGTTGAGGATCCTTCTCTGCCACTTCCTTCACTTCTTTCCAGTTTACAGGGATGATTTCACTTTCTTCCTGCGCATTTGTTGAAATTGCCAAGAAGAAGGAAATGAGCAGCACTACAAGTATCTGTTTCATAATTATTGATGTTTGTCAAGATGATGTAAGATTGATAATTTTCTCGTTGAAATCCTTTGCCCCATTGTCGGTATGGAACATCTTCTTGTTCAATCTCGCACGTAGGTTGCTGATGTTCTGGGGTGTCATATTCATCAAGATGGCTATCTCCGACGGGCGGAATCCAGCCTTGATGAGAATGCACAGGTAGGTTTCGTGTCTTTGTAATTCATAGGAGGTGTTGCCCAATGTTTGGATGAAAACGGGAATGTGCTTGATGGCGGCATCCTTCAAGTCGGTCAATTCGGCCACATTCGCGCTTTCCTTTTTTTCCGCCTTTTGTCGTAGATGGATGACGATGTCGCTTTCTTCAAACTCTTCCAAATGGTCATTGGGGGATTCTTTTCCTTCTTCCATTCGCACAATGGTGCTCTGTAGCAACTCAATCTCCCGGATTTTCTGATTGATGACTTTGTTCTTCCTGTTTCTGAGGACGTAAAAACCGCATAGGGCTAAAAGAGAAAGTGTCATGAACGTACAGATGAGAACCAAGATGAGCAAAAGCAACATTGTTGATGTCCATTTCGACTTCTCGGTAATGACTGCCATCTCCTTGGACTCTTTCTGTAAACGACCATATTTGTTGGATGCCGCTGCTTGCGCTACGGCTTCGGCTTGATTTTCGCTTAAAAGGTCATCGACACTCTTCTCATAGAGTGCTGCATATTTCGATATGGAGTCTTTGTTGTTAAGATGAAGATATAGCGACAACAAACCTTTGTTCGCCTGAAAATCCTTGTTGAGATGGACTTTCTGCAATTTTCTGAAATATAACTCGGCTGAATCAATTTGATGAATCCCCAAATAGTAAAGGCCTTTGCTGTAGTAATAAGATTCTCTTCCTTTACTAATGTTACCACAGGAGTCGAAAAGACAAGATTCTCCTTCAAACATCGCCATCATTTCTCTTGCTTTTTCGTAATTGGCATTAAGCAGATGAATATAGATGGCAGTAGGATACACGCTTGCCGCCTTTTCTGGCATGCTTTGCTCCAAATATTCCTTTCGACATCGTTCTGTAATACGAAGACAAGAGACAGTGTCACCCATATCATAATATGGACCTACCGTCAGTTCCATTCCATGGATATAACCATATATGTCACCACTTTTCAAAGCAAAACGGCAGTACTGATTCCATGCAGCCAACTCCTCTCCTGGTATGCACTGCGACCGATATATTAGGGCAATCTGTCCATAGATGCGGAAAAGGGTATTGTAATCACATTCAAGAGAAGCCGTGTCGGCACAAGCCACGGCATCCTGATAGCACTGAAGAGCACGAGGAACCTCGCCCATATCGCTGTAAGTACGCCCCAGCAAATAATATGCTGCCATCCTTTCATTGGGAGTTCCGTGGTGGTCGTAGTAATTCGCGAGAACAAGCTGGAGGCTGTCGGAACGAAAGACAGTGTCGCACTTGTTCTGAGCCATGAGGCGAAGGAGTTGCCAGCGTCGGAGAGTGCTTTGTGGGAAATCTTGGGATGATGCTTCCAGGGTGTCAAGGATGTAAAGTGCGGAGTCGGGAGCTATGTTCATCAACGAGTCTGCCTTTGCCAGGGGTGCATCATAGCCCCCATCCCTTGTGCAGGCTACGAGAGCAAGAAGGATGGTGATGATGTTGCGACTCATCATCGACATCCACTTGGAGAATCCTCTTTCAAGACTCATATATGTAATTTGAGTTTTGCTTTTTACCACTGCAGAAGCATCAATCCGTGTCTATCGCTCTATCTTGTGATGTTTCATCTTGCAAATGTAGGAAAAAGAACGTTATGTACCAAGAAAAACGATTTCACATTTTTACACAAAATCACAAATAACTGAATCATAGTGATATACAAATGACCAAAAAGGTGCAACCCTCCCATCGGTTTTCTTGGATGGAAGGAGGCACGGTTTGTGTTCTGAAGAACGATTTAGTAAACGTAACCTTCCGGTAATATTTGTAAACGCATGAAGTCTTCCTTCTCAACCCCGGCCTTCACCCATTCCCGATAGCCACGGAAGAGGAAATTATATCCGAGGTTGTTTCCGAAAAAAATCTCCGAGGGTTCACCGTTGTCAGCCCATACCGACACTGTCGAAGCGAGATCCCTCCAGATTCTCTTCCTTGCCGCCTCGTCATACAGCAGTCTCACGGTATAATAAGGACGCCCAACGTTTCTCTGCACCTTCGGACGCATGTCGTAATCGTCCTTGAAGACGAACAAGGAGTCATTGACTTGTGGTGTCAGCGGGCCTTGGTCATACCATTCGGGGCCGAACGTCCGTGTTGCTTCCCTGCCCATCCTGACGAGATATTCGTCACATTGTTCCTTGCCAAGTAGCCGCAAGTCCACGTCTTGGGCAATAGCAGACAGACTACATAGAGCCAAGATGATGGTTGAAAAGATTCTGTTCATTATGGAATATGTCATTTCCTCAATTTGCCCTTTGTCTCAAGAAACTTGATGAAGGCTTCCCACTGTGCGGCGTTTTTCCTGATGTTGTCTTGCACCCGCTCCTCATTGATGAATTGCAGAGGGTAGCAGTCATACAATCCCATTTTTTACCTCCACAAATTACAGATGAAAAGATGCTGATTATTTCCCTTATCATTTTTGCCATCATTGCTTTGATCGTCGCCGCTGTACTCGGACTCCTTAGTTCCGTAGTGGCGTGGAGGATTGTACGAAGAAGAAACTGGAGCCACAAACGGTTGATAGTGTTGCTGGCTGCCATCACTCCTGCCTTGTTCATTGGTATGGAGGCCGTGTTGGGACTTATCGGAAGTGTGTATATCTCCGAGACGAAAGGTGTCGACCTGGGCTTCGGTGATTATTGGGAGGCACCACTTTCTGCAAGCCACTACCTTTCTGCTGTCGATATGCCGGAAACGGCATGTATCCGAGAAAAAGGTCCTTACCAAGAAGGCAGTGGACGTGTAGAGCATTTATGGGTACAGGATGATAGCGTGTTCGTGACTATA
>JAFWSS010000258.1 GCA_017524385.1 Prevotella sp. | reverse complement strand
CACCCGAACGCCAAAAGGCCAATTTTCAATCTTCAATTTTCAATCTTCAATCTTTGAAGTTTATCCGATTTATACTCTCATCCGTTTACAGCTTGGTTTGCCTAAGAATTAGTTCAAAATTTTAGACTAATTCTTGGCTTTTGGTACGGACATGCATAAAGCAAGTCCCTACAGTCGCAACAGGCCTTTTGGCGTGGTTGAAATCTCCCTATGGGGCGGGTCCTGTGCCCACCCGAACGCCAAAAGGCCAATTTTCAATTTTCAATCTTTGAGGTTTGTCCGATTTATACTCCCGGCTGTCGACATCAAGGATGTGGTAGTTGTCCATGGAATAGCAAAAAATTGGCTGACTGGATGTAAAATTAAAACATCTCTCAGAAAAGCACAAATATTCGGCGAAAAATGGATCACGAGAACCGTCCCCATAATCCATTCTGCGAAAAATGGATCACGAGAACCGTCCCCCTGATCCGGTTAAAATATCTTAATTCGATGTTGTTATTGATATAATTCCCAATCATCAAACGTCTTAGAAACGAACAAACAAATAAAATTCTTTTAAGAGATGTTTTATCTACAACGCTACCTTAACGCACAAAACTCAGGGGGGATTTATGACGATATGAGTACCTATGAGACAGCCCTTCAAGAAATTCGCAATGGTCATAAGCGCACTCATTGGATGTGGTATGTCTTTCCCCAATTGAAGGGATTGGGGCACTCTTATCTCTCAGAATTCTATGGAATCAATGGCAGGGAAGAAGCCTATGCCTATATTGAACATCCCGTCCTCAGAGAGAGGTTGGTCGAAGCAACCGAAGCGACAATGAACCATGATGTCTATGGCCTTTTCGGTTCTGACGTCATCAAGTTCCGTGCATGCATGAAGTTGTTCGCATCCGTTTCCGACATCCCCATTTTCAAGCAGGTTATTATCAAATACAGATGGTTATAGGATAAAAGGTGCGTGCGAAAAAAAACATTTATGGAAAACATGGCAATGTGTAATACTTTTAGCACAAAATAAAGAAAAAGCACCCCTGTTTTTGATTTTTTTTTGTTTTTAGCATTGCAATATGAAAATTTTTCGTAAATTTGTCGGAAATTAGCCTAAGCCTATTATTTCGCACCTGTCAACAGGGTTGCAGGACATTTATTAACTTTATATTTTACCTTTATGAAAATTGCAAAACTACTTGTTTTAATTGCGGTGTTGCTATTGGGTAGCACTGCTGCAAGAGCCGTGAACAGCAACGTGTGGGCTGCACCGTCTGTCTCGGAATTCGCAAACATGGAGGAAGGAGCCATCTACTACTTCTATCTCCCCGATTGTGAGCTCTTTTTCACCCAAGGCAATGCCTGGGGCACTCAAGCCAGTGCTGGCCCGACTGGTTTGAAAGTGAGAATCGACCCCGTTGAGGGCAAAACCGGAGTCTACACCCTGACTGATTACTGTACGAGCAAGAACAAATGGCTCATGTGGTGGTTTGTAGACAATGGTATCGACATGTATGTTGACTACGACGGCCAGGCCGACTACTTGTGGGAAATCACTTCCATGGGCAACAAGACCTACCGCTTCTCACCCTCAGCTGAGAACCCCAACGCCAACAACAACACAATGTTTGTGGGTCTCAACCGTACTGAGAATCCCGACAACACCGTGCTGACGGCCAACAACACCGCCGACGGGGGAGCCATCATCAACTGGAAACTGGTGCCGGAGGCTGCCGGAGATGCCTACTTTGACTACTGCAAGGTGTATGACGCCGCCATGCAACTGAAAGACCTGCTCAACGAGGCTGAGGCCATCAACGCCAATGTGGCAGACCAGATAGCTGTATATAACAACACAAGCAGCACCCTTGAAGAAATCAACGCCGCCATCGCGGCCACCAAGGAAGCCATCGAGGCACGCAAGCAAGAAATCGCCCAAGAGAACTACGCCAACGCCACAGCATCCAACCCGGTGGATGTGACGAGCCTCTTCATCCAAAACCCCACCTTCCTCAACAACAATTACGACGGATGGGCTGGTTCCGGATTTGGTGGATATAATCCCAAGGAGAATGCCGAGCGCTACAATATGACCTATGACACCTACCAGAACCTTGAAGGCCTGCGTGAAGGAGTTTACAAGTTCAGTGCCAACGCATTCTACCGTGCCGGTAACGCACAACCCGCCTACGATAACTACAAGGCAGAGAACAAAGAGTCGAAATACGCCAAACTGTATGCCACCTCTACCGATGGCGACGCTGAGTCGAGCATCCTGTCTCCCTTCTCGGCAAGCCTGGTTTCGCAGATGTCCACCGGCACCTGGTCTTCTGCCACAGACGCAGAGGCCAACATGACCTTCTGGATCCCGAACAACATGGTGGCTGCCGACGAGTTCTTCAAAGCCGGTCACTGCAATGACAACGATGTCTATATCTACGTGAGCGATGGCAACCTGAAGGTCGGCGCACGCAAGGGCACCACCATAGAAGGCGACTGGAGCATCTTCGATGACTTCTCACTCACCTATTACGGAAAGGGCAGCGATGCCATCACCCTCCTCAGAACAGCTTACCTCGACAACCTTGAGGCGCTTGACTTGACCGATGTCGTCTATACCAAGTCATATCTCACCGCCTACAGCACAGGTGTCAGTTCTCTGAGATCGGCCAACACCGTAGCGAAAATCTACTCCGCCATGGAAGCCATCAAGACTGCCAAAGCCAACCTGGAGACGAATATCGACCTCTGGAAGCAACTCGCCGAACTCCGCGACCAGGCTCTGGAAGCAGCCAACGCTACCGACTACCAGGCATCCTACCGCAACAAGTGCAAGACATGGGCCAACACCGACTATCCCTCATTGGTCAACGCACGCGCCCTCACCAATGAGCAACTTGAGGCTGAAATCGCCAAGGTGCAGGCCTTGATTGATGACGTCTATCACCATCCGGGTGCAGATGAAGTGGACATGACCAACCTCATGGTGAACCCAGGATTTGAGGATGGAACCAACGGATGGACGAGAGATGCTGCCAATGGTGGCAACGTCGCTCTTGGCGGCAACGCTGCCAACCACTGCTTCGAGGCTTGGAACAACTCCAAATTCGACATCTACCAAATCATCAACAACGCTCCGAAGGGTGTGTATGAAATCTCCGTACAGGGCTTCTACCGCTATGGACGAAACAATTACAATGCCTACCTGAATGGTGAAAGCTACACCACCAAGGAGGGATGCCCCGTGTTTGTATATCTCAACAGCAATGCCACTCCGTTCACCAACGTCTATGGCGACCCCGTCCAAATCACAGACGCCAGCTTCTATGGCTCAGGATACGAGAAACAGACACTTGGCGACGGCACCGTGCTCTACTTCCCCAACACCATGGACAACGCCGCCGTGGCCTTCACCAACGGCATGTACACCCAGTCTGCCTACGGCCTCGTGGCCAATGACGGCGACCCCATGCGCATCGGCGTGAAAGGCTGCACCAACCAACTGGGTGACAGCTGGGCTATCTGGGACAACTTCAAGATCACCTACTGCGGTTTCAAGGCCGACGTGGTGAAGCCCGTGCTCGAGCAAGCCATCGCAGAAGCTGAAGCTTCACTGAACAGCCCCATCGGCAGCGATGTCGTTGCCAACCTCCAGGCTGCCATCAACCAAGGCAAGGCCGTGGTGAACGGCACCAACGGAGAAGCCATGTTCCAAGCATTGACAGCTCTCTATGACCTGAAGGACGCCGTGAACGAGTCGAAGACTCTCTTCGCCACCTTGACGGCAGCCAACGAGGAACTTGCTGCAGCCATCCCCGGCGCCGTGGCTTCCTCCGACATCGTCTCCGAGGCCAACACGCTGAACAGCACCATCACCAACGGCATTGCCAACCACTCCTATGCCAACAGCGACGTGGAAGGACTCATCCAGGACATCTACACGATGATCCATCGTCTGGGCATACCGCAGAACATGGATGATGCTACAGCCGCCAACCCCGTGGAGTGCACCACCATCATCATCAACCCGGCTTACGACAATGGTAATGACAATGGATGGACGGGCAATGCTGCCGTCAATGGCACTTCATTGAATGCAGAGAAGTTCAACACCACCTTCAACTACTACCAGGAGCTCTCCGGACTGCCCGCAGGCACCTATCGCGTCGTGGTGCAAGGCTTCTATCGTGCAGGCCTTGCCGACAACGATTACAACACTTTCATCGAGGCTCCCGCTGAAAACAACAACGCAGTGCTCTATGCCACCGTTGGCGAGAAAACCACAAGTTCAAGCCTGAAGCGTCTGGCCTCCGAAGCACAGACTGTGGAAAGCCTCTCCGAAGGCTGGGTATGGGCAAGCGAAGCAAACCTTCTGGCAGTGCCCAACTCGATGGTTGCTGCCGGCACGGCCTTCAATACCTACAAAGCCGAAGGCACCGAAAGGCTTTACGCTGGCAACACTGTCGAGGCTGTCGTTGGTAGTGACGGCAAACTCACCATCGGTTTGAAGAAGGATGTGCAAATCGAGAACGACTGGACCATCTGGGACAACTGGCAGCTCTTCTACCTTGGCAAATCAGATGTTATCTTGGGCGATGCCAATGGAGACGGAAAAGTGAACATCACCGACGTCGCGATCATTGTGGATTACTTGCTCAATGGCTCAACTGAATACATCATAATGACCAATGCCGATATGAATGGCGACGGAGATGTGAACATCACCGACGTCTCGACTATCGTCAACATGATCCTCAACCAAAACTGACCTTAATGAATGATGGCTTGAGTCATCTCAAGCCTTCTTCCACTACCAAACAGGAGGCAAACACCCAGGTGTTTGCCTCCTGATTCTTGAATACGTACTTCGATGAGTTAGCAAGGGAATGCATCTGTCGGGGGGGCTTATGTGGATGCAGCAAGCGTAAGAGTGAATGAATTCAGTGAAAGAGATATTGACTTGGGCGGTGACGAGGAGGAAAGCAATGCCCTCAACAAAAACCTGTGGGACACTGAGTAGCAAACATTGGCAGTCATCAAGCGACACACAACATAGAAAAACGGATTAATTTCAGTTAGGTTATGAGTTGATTCTTTATTATTGGTGTCCGATATGATCTTTTATCGATATGCAAATAGGCCGAGTCCCTCGCTTGGAACTCGGCCTTTTTGGACTCTTTTTTTGCGAACCGGCAGAACATTTCATGTCTTTGCTTTTGCTGTTCCTAAATTTGGATTTTCTCTAGTGTTGCATTATCTTTGCATTTGGAAGCCTTGGCGTTGTCAGGCAGGGCATCTCAAGTCTACCACCGTGCTTTATACGGCAGATATGGAGCCAAAGGACAGTTTGGGCGAGAAGAACGATAAAGGGAAATAGGAAAAATTGCAAGATTCATGCATATGAAATGGACTGTATTGTCAGACAACCGTGCAAAGGACCCGACATTTGAGACGGAGCACGGCCTGTCAATCCTGTTGGAGACGGAGCGGCACCGCATCTTGCTCGATACGGGAGCCAGTGATGTGTTCATCCGCAACGCGAAGCGGATGGGCGTTGACCTCGGCACGGTGGATTACGTATTCATATCCCATGGCCACAGCGACCATGCTGGAGGACTGCGCTATTTCATGGAAGTCAACAAGAGGGCGAAAGTCATCGTATCTCCAAACGCCGTCAACGGGAAGTTTTATTCTATGAGGAATGCCCCGCATGGCATCACCACGGTTTGGCCGGAGGGAATAGGGGAGAGGTTCATCTTCGTGGACCATACCTGTGAGGTTGCCGATGGCATCCATGCCATGGCGCATATTCCAAAGAATCACCCCACGCCCAAGGGCAACCGGCATCTGTTCGTCAAGGATGAGGAGGGGAATTACATTCCCGATGATTTCCGACACGAACAGGCTCTTTATACCGACGGACTGCTTTTCACGGGCTGCGCACATAGTGGTTTGGAGAACATCCTGTCGGCTTGCCCTTGGCCTGTCGCCACCGTTGTGGGTGGATTCCATTTGTTGGATGCCAATGAGTCGAGAAACGAACTGGCCGGCCTCGCACAGAGGTTGACGGACAACTATCCTCAGACGGTATTCCACACCAGCCATTGCACGGGTGATATTGCCTACGCCATCATGAAAAAGGCCATGGCCGACCAGTTGCACGCTTTCAGATGTGGTAGTGTTTGTGAGATAGGAGAAGCGAAGGGTGCGACCCTTGTTGAATAGTGATGATGGCATGACAGAACGATTGCAAAGAGAGTTGGAGACCCTGCCTGTGGCAGCGTTGGTGAAACCGCTGAATGAGACCCTGGGGAGGGAGACGGCGGTGATAGTGACGGCAGCACCTGGTGCCGGAAAGTCAACCGTACTGCCATTGACCATTCTGGAAGGACTGCGGGAATGCACCGGCAAGATTGTAGTGTTGGAACCAAGACGTGTGGCGGCGCGGCAAATCGCCTCACGTATGGCATGGCTTCTTGGTGAGTCGGTTGGCGAGACCGTGGGTTACCGCATCCGGTTTGAAAGCAAGGTGTCGCCGAAGACGCGTATTGAGGTGGTGACAGAAGGGGTGCTCACGCGGATGCTTTTGGATGATGCGGCATTGGAAGAGGTGGCTGTGGTTGTCTTCGACGAGTTTCATGAGCGGAGCTTGAACACCGACGAGGCGTTTGCGCTGGTCAGGCAGTGCCAGGATGTACTGAGAGACGACCTGCGGTTGGTGGTGATGTCGGCAACGATAGACACGAATGCCTTGTCGGATGCATTGCACTGTAGTGTACTGACGAGCGAGGGGAGGATGTTTCCTGTAGAGGTCATCCACAGTAATGAAAATGCCGATTTGTTTAACGTGTCGCAGATGGTGGCAAAGACCATCTTGCAGGCCCATCGTTCGCACGAGGGCGACATTCTGGCATTCTTGCCTGGCGAAGGAGAGATACGGCGTGTTCAGGAACTGCTCTCGTCGGGCGGACTTGGCGAAACGAAGGTTTTCACCCTATACGGTCTGCTTTCCAATGACGAGCAGGCGAAGGCCATTGTACCGACTCGGGCGGGCGAACGGAAAGTGGTGCTGGCGACGCCTATCGCAGAGACCTCTTTGACTGTCGAGGGTGTGCGTGTCGTTGTCGACAGCGGCCTCTGCCGGAAGATGGTGTTTGACGCACGCAGTGGACTGAACCACTTGGAAACGGTGCGGATATCATTGGATATGGCGACGCAGCGCACGGGACGTGCTGGGCGTGTGGCTCCTGGCGTGTGTTATAGGTTGTGGACTGTCGCCACAGAGTCGCGCATGCCAGCTGTACGAATGCCGGAAATCCTGGAGGCCGACCTTGGTTCACTGGTGCTCGATGCCTCCATCTGGGGCGAGCACGACGTGGAGAGACTGCCGTGGCTGACCCCTCCCGAGAAGCCGGCGGTAGCCCATGCCCGCCGACTGCTGACATCGCTTGGTGCGATAGACGAAGAGGGAAGGGTGACGGAGCAGGGGCGCAGAATATCAAAACTGCCTTGCCATCCACGTATCGCTTGCATGCTGCTGATGGCTGACACGAAGGAGCGGCGAGCCCTTGCTGCCGACATCGCCGCGCTGATAGAGGAGAAAGACCCTTTGGCTGGAGAGGGCGACATCGCCATTGACCGTCGGTTGGATGCACTACGCCGTGAGCGAAGAAGTGGAAAGTATGGCCAATGGGGACGTGTGGCGAAAATCGCTCGTCAATATGCCGACATGATACATTCCAAGGTGGACAATGCAGCCGTCAACCCCTACGAGGTGGGTGCCCTGATTGCATCAGCATATCCTGAGCGTATCGGCAAGGCGTGGAAAGAGAGGCTTGGCGTCTTCCAGTTGCCGGGTGGTGAACTGGTAGCGGTGGAGGCATCGGATGCCATGGCCGGTGAAGAATGGCTTTCCATCGCTTCGATGCATTTGAAAGCAGGTGGTGTGGGGAAAGTCTTTCTGGCCAGTGTTGTCGACCCGGCCGATTTGAAAAAACATGCTTTTGAGCGCGACAACATCTTTTGGGATGGCAAGGCTGGGGCCGTGGTTGCCAGAAGAGAGACCCGCATCGGCACCATCCTGCTGGCTTCGAAACCATTGGCGAATTGTACTCGCGAGAAGATACAACGGGTCGTCTTTGAGGCGATTGCCAAAGACGGCCCGTCGATGCTGGATTTTTCAGATAAAGTGCACGATATGCAGCGGAGGATTGCTTTTGTTGCATCACGTCATCCAGAGTTGTCTCTTCCGCCGGTGGATGTGGAGACCATCTGCAATAGCGCAGTAGAGTGGGGATCTTTTTTCATCGGTAAAGCATCCACAACGAATGAACTGAAGAAGACAGACCTTTGCGAGGTCGTATGGAGCCGACTCACCTATGAGCAACAGAAAATGGTGGAGCAGTTGGCTCCTACTCATATCGTTGTTCCCACAGGGAGCCGTATCCGGCTCGACTACCGTATAGGAGCCGAAGTGCCAGTCTTACGGGTACGATTGCAAGAATGTTTCGGCCTGCTGGATACCCCGCGGGTCGACGGCTCACCCGTGTTGATGGAGTTGTTGTCTCCCGGATTCAAGCCCGTACAACTCACCACCGACCTGCACAGTTTTTGGCAATCCACCTATTTCGAGGTGCGCAAAGAATTGCGCCGACGTTACCCGAAGCATTCATGGCCCGACCATCCATTGGAGGCTGAACCCGTAAGGGGAGTGAAGAGGAAATGATGGTGCTGGTAGCGCCTCAATCTTCAATTTTCAATCTTCAATCTTCAATCTTCCTCAATTTTCGGCACTTCTATCTGCGACCCGTAGCGGTGGTATTCGTTGGATATCGACTGCTCCTTGATGTAGAGGGCGAGTTCGATGCGGCCGTTTCTCACAGGAGCCGACTGCGCGATGTATTTGTCGCATTCAGCGGCTGCGACGAACACGGCATCCGGCACCTTGGAGGCTATCGTGCGCACACGCTCATAGTTGTTCATCGTCTTGCAGAACTGCTCCAAACTCTCTTTCTTGACAGCGGGCAATTGATTGGCCAATGGATGGGTTGCGTCGGCGGAGATGGTGAGGGGCGTGCCTACGGTCTTGGCTGCGAGCATCACCATGTCGACTTGTTCCTTGGTCTCGCCGCCGAAGAGCCGAAGCACCATCCCACCCTTCAATGGCAGATAGCGGAAGACGTTCTGCTCTCCACGGATGTGAGGTTGGATGTTGCGTGCATGGCGGAACTCCTTCTCATACCATTCGGCGTATGATTTCTTGTAGTCGGTGGTTGCACCGGCCTTGTCTTTCACGCTCATGAACTGCAGGCAGTAGTTGGGACCACCCGCCTTCAATCCTGGTCCGAAGGCCGACAGTTTCATGCCGCCGAACGGCTGACGGTTGACAATGGCTCCCGTGATGCCGCGGTTGATGTAGAGGTTGCCTGCCATGATGTTTGCCTTCCAGTATTTCTGCTCCTGCTCGTCGAGCGACTGGAGACCGGAGGTGAGTCCGTAGTCCAAGCCGTTGACGAGTCTGACTGCTTCCTCGAGGCTGTCAAAAGGTGTCACGGCCAGCAGCGGTGCGAAGAGTTCGGTGCGGAAAGTGAACGAACCGGGTTTCACGCCGATTTTCACGGTGGGTTTGAGGATGTAGTGCTTGTCGTCGACAAAGACGGGCGGAACGAGCCATTCCTCACCGGGGGCGAGTTCGAAGGCTTTTTTCAGTTTCTCATTCTCATTGGTGATCATCGGCCCTACGATGTTGCCGGCATTCCACACCCCGCCGACCTTGAGCGACGAGGCGCAGTCCTTCAACTTCTCCATGAACTCCTCCGACTCGTATACGGAGCGTTCCACGAGGAAGATGGAGCAGGCGGAGCATTTTTGTCCGGCATTGCCGAAGGCGGAGCGGCAGGCATTCATGATGGCGTGGTCGCGGTCGCCCTTTGCCGAGAGAATCATCACGTTCTTGCCACCGGTCTCTGCCGAGAGGGGCTTGCGTGGGTTGTTGCGGGCGATGGTTTGTGCGGTCTCCGTTCCACCCGTGAGGATGATGTGGCTGACCTCTGGTGCCGAGGTGAGCAACGGAGTGGCTTCCCTGTCGGTGATGACCACCTGGAGTGCCTCTTTCGGCACACCGGCGTCCCAGAAGGCCTTGGCGAAGAGCCATGCCACGGGGGCGGCGACGGTGGCGGGTTTCAGGATGCAGGTGTTGCCCGATGCGAGTGCCGCCACTACGCCTCCGCAGGGGATGGCGCAGGGGAAGTTCCAGGGCGACAGCACGAGCACGACGCCCTTGCTCTTCATCTCGATGTCTCCGAGGGCGGCATATTTCTTCATCGTGGTGGTGTAGAAACGGCAGTAGTCGATGCCCTCCGACACCTCCACGTCGCCCTCCTCCACCGTCTTGCCGGTGATGGCGCACATCGCGCCGTTGAGGTCGCCACGCATCTGTCCTAGGATGTTGGCGGCCTTGTACATGATGCGATGGCGCTCCTCGATGGAGGTCTTCCTCCATCCTGCCGGGTCCTTTGCTGCGATGTCGATGATTTGTCGGGCTTGTTCCTTGTTGGCACGCGACATCTCGCACACCAGCACGTCGCCCTCTTGGGAACGGTCGTAATAGCCGACGTGGTCGTCGTTGAACACAAGGGTGGCACCGACCTGCGTGGGCAGCAGGTTGCCGGGCTGCCACTCGCCCCACTCCTCCTTGGGAGAGACGGACTTGCCGGCAGACTTCCATTTCGCAAAGATTTTCTCCACCCATTCCTGGTTGCAGAAACGGTCGAAGTCGGTGTCTGGCTCGTTGAGCATCTCGTCGCGTGGCTCCTGTCCCTCATAGGGCTTGTTGCGGTCCTGGGTGCGGGTGGGTATATGGGAGATGCTGTCCTTCATGTTGTAGGCGTCGATGAACTGCTGCTCGAGTTCCTTCCATTCCTTGGTGTCGGGCCTCAGCGAGAAGGAATGGGTGAGGAAGTTGTCGGGGGCGGTGTTCTCGTCCATGCGTCGCACGAGGTAGGAGATGGCGTTGAGGAAATGCTCCTTTTTCACCACGGGAGTGTAAAGGATGACGTGGTTGCCGAATTTCTTCTGTGCCCGCCACACGTGGTTGGCCATACCCTCGAGCATCTCGAAGCAGAAGCAGTCTTTCGGGGTGTGGTAGCGCTCAGTGAGGAGGTAGGCGTATGAGATGGTGAAGAGGTTGTGCGATGCCATTCCGATGTGGAGCACCTTGGCATTCTCCGGCTTCAGTCCTCGCTCTATGATATGGAGGTAGTTGGCATCGACCTCGGTCTTGTTGGAGCGCACGGGGTTGGGCCATCCGCGCAAGTCGCTGACGATGTTCTCCATGTCGAGGTTGCATCCCTTGACGATACGCATCTTGATGGGTGCGCCGCCCTCTGCCACACGCTTCCGGGCAAACTCCAGCAGTTCGGTTTGGAAGTCCCATGCGTCGGGGAGGTAGGCCTGGACGACGATGCCTGCCTCGTAGTTCTTGAATTGCGGCAGCGAGAGTACGTCCTTGAAGAGTTTCATGGTGAGGTGTGCATCCTTGTACTCCTCCATGTCGAGGTTGATGAACTTGTATCGCTTCACTCCGTCGGCATCGGTGTAGGGATTGTCGATGGCGGCTTGGTAGAGTTCCGACATGCGCCGGATGAGTTCGGGCATGCTCTCCTTGTAGTTCAGTGCATGGGTCTGGGCGTAGATGCCGGAAATCTTCACCGAGATGTAGTTGATGTCGGGTTCCTTGAGGGCCTCGAGATACGACTGGTATCTCTTGTCGGCCTCTCCGTCGCCGAGGACCACCTCCCCGAGGAGGTTCACGTTCTGACCGATGTTCTGGTCGAAGCGTGTGGCAAGGTGCCGGGTGAGATTGGGTCGTGCGGCATTGATGATCACACGGCTGGTGTCGCGGCGCAACCTCCATTTGATGATGGGCACGGCGGCCCAGTTGAAGAGAGGCGTGTAGGCGAATTTCTGATACATCCAGAAGAGGCAGTGGTCGGTGGGACCGAGAAAGCGGGGGATGCCATACTGGTCGATCAGGTCTTTCACCCTCACGGCGAGTTTCTGCGTGTCTCTCACCTGACTCGTCTCGTCGAGCATGCGCACGATGAATTTCTTGTCGTTGGGCGTGGTGACCATCGTT
The DNA here is from genome assembly GCA_017524385.1 of Prevotella sp. Classification (GTDB taxonomy): domain Bacteria; phylum Bacteroidota; class Bacteroidia; order Bacteroidales; family Bacteroidaceae; genus Prevotella. The sequence goes on along the minus strand of JAFWSS010000258.1, from coordinate 92,493 downwards.
CCATACATGTGCTGTTCTTCCTTCTCAAGTTTGGTCAAACCTGAGTAACTCTCATCGTATAGTTTCCTCATCCAAGAGAAAACCTCCTCGATGGTCGGTAATTTCTGTTCTTCCATGATTAAATCCGATTAACAATATGAATGATGTGTCTTCAAAGTGGGTTTGCTTCGCAAAGTTAGTAAAAAAATCAATAGGCTGTATATTTTTTGAATAAAAATTGAAAAATTGTTGATGAAAGCCTATTCCTGCAGCAAGCCATTTGAAAACGAACACAAAATTGGACAAGCTATGAAAAATTGTGACGTCGGAATAATTGGAGTAATCGGAGTAATCAGAGTACTTCGACTAATTACTGATGTAGCAATTTTTCCACGGCTTTCAGCAATGCATCAGGCTCATTCGTTGCAATGCGTATGGAAGCCTTGCACCCTGCACGTCGTCCAGCCTCCTCATCCCATGTGCTGTCACCAATCATATAAGAACGTGCCAGGTCGATATTCCAGTCTTTGGCAGCCTTGAGCAGCATTCCCGGCTCGGGTTTGCGGCAGTTGCATCTTATCTTGTATTCACGTCGCTCCTCAGGGTATCCGCTGTCAGGATGATGCGGACAATAGTATATGGCATTGAGATAAGCGTGTTCACGTCCCAGCATTGTCTCCATAGTGGCATGAATAAACTCCAAATCCTCTATGGAACACAGGTTGCGGGCTATTACCGGTTGGTTGGTCACCACCACTGCAAGATAGTCACTGGCATTGATTTTACGTATGGCATCTGCCGCACCCTCTATCAGTTGCAGCTGCCCCGCATCATGCAGCAAGTTCACCTCCCGTGTGATAGTGCCATCGCGGTCGAGGAAAATAGCCGGACGTGGGTTACGGCGGTTGCGGCGTGCCACTGTGCCTCGCGCCACATCATCACACACTGTATTGTAACGCTCCGGCGTGCCCATATCCTTTATGTATTCAAACGACACATATCCATACAGCCTCATGCCATTTTCAAGGCACCGTGGCAACACATCCTTCTCTATATGGCTTTTTATCCCTATCTCTATCATCTCGAGCACTTTCGGTGTGAAGATGAACAAGGAGGCGTTGACCATATTGCGGCACACCAGCCCCTCAGGGTGCGGTTTGATGTAGAAATTCCTCACCCGACCGTCATGTGCAATATCCACCACATCAGAGTCGTGCGGATGGTCATTGGGGTGGACAAAGAGCGTGGCGTCCGCTTTTCTCTCACGGTGGAACTGCAGCATGGCATCCATGTCGATATCTACAATCGTATCACCATACATCACAAAGAAGTCGTCAGCCAGTTTGTCTCGCAGATAGCCTAATGCCCCGGCAGTTCCCAGCGGCTGTTGTTCATGGTAATATTCGATATCAACACCCCATTTTGTCCCATCACCAAAATAGTCCTTGATGACTTGTCCCAAATGTCCTATGATAAAGATGAAACTCGTGTGTCCGTAGCGTTTGGCCAACTCCACCTCATACTCAAGTATAGGCTTGCCACAGACAGGTATCATGGCCTTGGGTATCTCACTGTTGACAGAAGCGATACGTGTGCCTTGCCCTCCTGCAATGATGACTACTTTCATTGTTCATCCTTTTTATACTCACATGCGAAGAGGTTTTCCTCCACAATGCAGCAGACGATATGTCCGATTAGCGTCTGGCATTCCTGAATACGCGGAGTTACGTTACTTGGAATTTTCACCACGATGTCCCAATCATCCATGGCACATGGAGCACTTCCCACCAAAGCCACAGCAGTGACACCAATCTCACGACACATGGGCAATGACTCCACAAGGTTTTGTGAATTTCCTGATGTGGATATTCCTATAAACACATCACCTTTTACAGCGTTGGCCTGCAACTGCCTTGAGAATACCATGTGGTAGCCATAATCATTACCTATGGCAGTTATTATCGACGTGTCGGTGGTAAGCGCTATCGACGGTATTGCCGGCCGGTCGAAATAGAATTTACTGACCATCTCGCCCGCCATATGCTGGGCATCTGCGGCGCTGCCGCCATTTCCTGCCCATATCACCTTGTTGCCACGGCGGTAAGCCTCGGTACAAATCTCAGCTATTTTCGCTATTGTATCAACAGTCTTCTGGTCATGAAGCAAGTCGCTCTTCACCTTAAGCGACTGTTGTATATGTTTTTGTGTTATCTCTTTTGTTGTCATCATAGCTTGTCTCAAATGATTACATGCGTGTCACCTTGTCAGTTGGGTATATCTTCCATCCGTGAGCCCCACCGTCGCTGAAACAGAAAGGCATGACAAATCCATCAGTCTTACTTAATGCAGCCTCAACATTCTTTTTACGTATAGGGTCAACGATAAACATGATAAACCCGCCGCCACCAGCGCCCGACACCTTGCCAGCCAATGCACCCGAACGCATGGCGACATCCATTGCCTGCTGAATCATTGGGTTGGAGATTTGTTTGGCCATTTTCCGCTTGTCCTCCCACGAGGCCTTCAGAATTTCTGCGAACCGTCCGATATCACCTTTCAGCAGAGCCATTTTGGTATCTATGGCACTCTGTTTTATGCGGTGCATGGCCTCTATGGCCTGGCTGTTGCCTTGTTTGGCATTCTTTTTCTGCTCATCTATTATGGCAGCAGAAGCGCGTGAACGCCCTGTAAAGAAAAGCAGCATGGAGGCTTCCAGTTCATCGATAATCCATCGTTTTATCTTCAAGGGGTTCACGATAGTCACACCGTCAGGCAGGAACTCCATATAGTTGAACCCACCAAAAGAAGCAGCAAACTGGTCCTGCTTACCACCACTAAGCCCCAAATCCTTTCGTTCAATCTCATAAGCCAGTTTGGCCACCTCATAGTCCCCCAGCGGCAGCCCTTGCCATTCTATAAAAGCCTTCAGGATGCACACCACCATGGTAGAAGACGTGCCTAACCCAGAGCCCACAGGGGCATCATTGTACGTGGTGATTTTAAACGACAACGCCGGCAACCCAAAATCTTTCACCATGCGGTTGTACACACCTTTTATCAAATCGGCCTTGCCATCAATCTCCAGCTGTTTGGAAGACGGATGACGTTCCACTGTGCCGTTGTCATACGAATGAATGGTTATATATCCATCATCCTTCTCCTCTATCGTGCAGTATGCATAAAGGTTGATGGTGGCATTAAGCACCAGTCCGCCATACATGTCACTATAAGGTGACACATCGGTACCCCCACCAGCCAGGCCAAGACGAAGGGGGGCTTTGCTTCTTATTATCATTAAAAAAAAGGTTATTGTTAACATGTTTTTGGTTGGTTTCTGTCTTCATCTTCAATCCACACTTGACGAAGTTTTTACGCGGGTCGAACGAAGATACCGTCAGAACAAAAGGTTCCTCTTCCTTTTCACAACTGGAATCCACATAAAACATTCCTTTATCTACAGAGGGATAAACCACACATACCCTGTCTTCATCAAGATACGGGTAGAAGCGGAGTGTCTCAATCTTGGAGAATTGGCTAACAGTAAGTAAATGGCGTGAGGTGCAATACGCTCCACACCTACCGTCCATCTTGTCAGAAATCGCCCATTTAGGTATAATCTTTGTTCCGTATGCATTATTTCAAGTGTGCAGAAAGGTAGTTTTCAAAACGTCTGATGATATAAGCCCAGTCATATTCCGACAACTGGTCTTGATTTATTTTGGGACGTGTTTTCAGAGTATGCAAAATCACTCTTTTCCACTCTTCAGGGTCATAGCCCTCCACTGTTGTAGCACCGTCCTTGCCCTTGGCCACCTCTATCATCGCAGTGTTGTGGGCAGTAACAATGGGACATCCACAAAGCATCGCCTCCAGTTGCGGCATCCCAAAACCTTCCATCAGGGCAGCCGACACAAAACAGTCGGCGGTATTGTATAGAGTGACCAAATCGCCGTTGGTGACATATCCGCAGAAAACCACCGCCTCTTGCGGATATTCTGGAGCCTTAACAATGGTTCGCAAGTCAGAATTTTTCCATCCTTTTCCTCCGACCACCACCAGTTGTATGCCATATTCACGATACAGATCGGGCATCATACGCAACAAGAAAGAAAGGTTTTTCCGTGGCTCCAGCGTCCCCACAAAAAGCAGCATATCCCCTTTCACTCCATATTTTTCCTTCACCTCCTTCTTTTGTTCGTCATTCAGATTCATAGTACAGAACAAAGTGTGATCTGCAGAATCTCCAACAAAGATCTCTTTACACTTGCGTTTAGGGAAATAGTGGTCCACCTTGTCTCTGGTGTAATATGAGTTTGCCCATATACAGTCAGCCTTTTTCAAAGCACTTCCAAAGAACACACTGGTTGCCAAGCGGTTGGTCCAAGCCCTTGTCTCCTTCATTTCAATATTCACCACATCGTGTACCGTAACCATTTTTTTTGTCCTTTCAGGGATAAAGAAAGGCAAATGTGGCACAGGAGAGAAATAGATGTCTATCCCAAGTTTCCGGCAAAGTTTCGGCACAAGCAGTTGCAATATGACAATATTTGGAAGGGACTGTGGGAAACGACCCTTGTAGTCCAACATTTGTATGTTTGAGGGAAAATCTTTCAACTCCACATTCTTGTCAAGCCCTTTCGGCAGTATGACGTAAAAACTGTAGTCACTCTTGTTTTTAGCCCACTCACGTAGTGCACACACCAAGTAATTTGTCACCCCTGATGCATTTCTTGAGAAACCCCTTCCGTCTATTAGTATATTCATAGTTGCACTATCTTTTTTGCATCATCATACTTTCACAAACAGTTGTTTGCACACTTTCCACTTGTCTGCAGCGGTGACATTTGGGTTGAGCCACAATGTTAGTCTCAGCACCGGATGCACCAAGCGGTAAAGGAAATACTTCCATCTGGAGCGTGTCAGTTTGAAGTAAATATATTCACTTTTTTGCTGTCGGAGGCAGTCACGCAAGAATTTTGACGATTTGCCATCTTTCCCACCCTCCCCCTCAAGATGCACTATTCTTGGTCCGCGCAGGAGGATGTTCTCATATCCTTTCTTTTTGAAACGGTATTCCATCTCCGTCTCCTCGCAGTACATGAAGAAAGCCGGATGGAAAGCCCCACAGATGTTTAGCACCTCACGTTTCACCATCAAATCCGCCCCTGTCACATAGTCAACAGCCATATATTCCTCAGGCAATGCCGGAAGTATCTCACTGTATAGATGCAGAGCTTTCTTCACAGGAATCCAAACAAGTTTTTGGAAATCGTCACGCATTCTTGGAAAGTTGCCATAGGAATGGATGGTTTGGCCCTGTTTGTTTTCCAATATGCAGCCAAGAGCACCCAGCTTGCCTTTGTAATTCCGCGAGAAATCGAGCATCATCGAGATTGCGTTGTTTCGCAATAGTGTGTCTGAATTGAGAAAGAACACATATTCCCCACGTGCATGCTCCAACCCCACGTTGTTGGCCTTGCCGAATCCCAAATTTTCACCAGTAGGAACCCAGATGATGCGCGAGTCGGAAGACATGGCATCCGCTGAACCGTCGGTTGATCCGTTGTCAACGACAATTATTTCGTAGTCCACGCCAGTTGTGTGGGCGACGATGCTGTCTATGCAAGGTTTCAAGACATGCAGAGTGTTGTAGTTGACTATTATAATGGATACGTCTTTCATTTATTCCAAATACCTGTGTCCTTGCCATTGATTAGTTTTGTAAATTGTATTGTTTCCACGCTCGTATGCATCGATGGTGGCATTCCAGAAAGACATACAGAAGATTCCTACTCTTTACATTTCTGCAATCAATAACTCCGTGTGAACCAAGTGTTGAGAGAGATGTATGAAGACAGGCCTCATGAGGGGCTGGGATGCGTGTGGGCTTTATTTGACGATGACCTTGCTCACAGAGACGTGGCCGTCTTGGTATGTCTTCTTGATGATGTTGACTCCCTTCCTCAAAGAACCGAGTTGCTCGCCTGATGTGGAGAAAATGCTGGTGGCGACCACGGAAGTGTCGTCGGCACCGACAGCATCTATCTTCGAGGTGTCAAGGATGAGTTTCAGATTGGAGAGTCGGAACATGTCGTCACGCTCTGGTGGTGTGAGAATCTTCTCGTACTCGAAACGAATCTTATGGCGCCCTGGGGTGAACACCAATTCCTGGCTTTCAAATGCAGTGGAACTGGCAGGGTCTTCGCCACAGAACTCCCGTACGATTGAGTCGTCAATCTTAATACGAGTACCATCGTTGAAAGTCAAGTCGCCCAAGAAATTCAGCCAGTTGGCAGAACTGTTGACACCTGTCCAAGAGAGCACACCGACTTTTTCCTCCGGCACGATGAAATCAGCCTGTAGCCATGACACCATTTTCCCATCAGTAATCTGCATTTTCGAGGTGGAGTTATAGGCATAACCGTCTGCCATAATGAATGGATAAGTGATGTCTGTGTCGAACGAGAACTCTCCACCTGTGACAATCGGAGTATAGTCATACGGAAGTTTCTCCGTGTTAGCCGCACAGTCAATCGTGAAATCACCTGCCGTGGTTGATATCACCACCTGACCAGTATAATTGCCTGGCTGGTCGGTCTCGAAAGTGAGTACTACGTCGCATTTTTCAGCGTGAGGTGAAGCAATGTCGGTCATAATGCCAGAGAATGGCCCGTCAGTGCCAATGGCTGTAACGCGAAGCGGTTCGCTGCCCACGTTGAGCAAAGAGACTGTAGCAGTGTTAATTGTAGATAGTTTATCCACATAATGCTTTCCGAAGTCAACAGACTTGTCGAGAGCAATCGCACCATGTTCTGCCATGTCGGTGATTTCAAAATCCAGGTCGTAGATATAAGTCCTGAATGGCTTTTCCGACCATCCGTAGAGGTATGAATTCATATTGATAGTGTTTGTGAACTGAATCTCGTGTGTGCCGGCATTCAATACCATCACCCCATCAATAGGAACTTGTTTAAACCCTTCACCATAAAAATCATACACATTATCGAAATAGACCGCCCCGTCCAATTTGATTTGACTTCCCCCGTTGGGATGCAGGCTCTCAGACATTCCTCTCCACGAGAGCACGCCAATTTTGCCCTCCGGCACACGCACGTTTGCCAAGATGGATGATTTGCCCGAACTCTCCATCTCGTTGGTGGAGACAGCCACAGGGAATCCCGTGATGTCGTTTGTCAGCACAAAAGGCAGGTCGTCGTTGAAAGAGAAAGTGATGTCACCGCCTTTCACAATAGACGAGAAGGGAGGTGCTTCGCCCACCTCGGCTGTGATGTCCACCAACGCAGTAGAGCCATTGTCGGCAGTGAAAACAAGTTGGTTTTGGAATAGTCCCGCCTCAGTGGGATACATTTCCACGAGGATGTCTGCCGTTTCTCCCGGTTTCAGATACTCAGAACCATAAAGCACCATTGTCTCCTTGCTGTCGTAACTGCATTTGAACCTGGTCTCCGTCAGTCCGATGTTGCTGAGTTTGACGGTGGTCTTCAAAGTAGCCCCGACGGTCACGCCCGAGCCACTGAGATGGACTTGCTCCGAGCCGACAAGAAGTCTTGCCTCGTCAGGCCGTTTCGTGAACGTTGCCGACTTGTAAAAATTAAGGAATCCTTTTTGTTGATTGCCATTGACAGAGAAGCCATAGCATCCATATCCTGTTCTTGGGGTGAGTGTCGCAAGGTCGTCGCTCACATCGAAGACGAGTTTGTCGACAGTATTCAACCCATACTGTCCTTGGATATCGGGAGTTTCGGAGAACTGTCCCGCCAGGAATGCCAAATAGACTGCTTCACCAAGATAGTTTATCGTGCCGAAGACACAATAGTCGCTTTGTCCTTTGTCGGGACTATATTCCGGTGTGGAAATGGTGATGGTCTTGGCCTCTTGGTCATAATGGCCTTTGATGGGATTCGCCTGCAACAGTTCAAAATTCCCGACATCGACCAGTCCCTCGAATGTAACCTCATCTCCATTGAACGTGACATTCGCAATATTGTTGGTCGGGGTTAGCGAGGCGGCGTCAAACCATCCATATTGGTCGAAATGCGCCATCGCCTTCACCCAATACTGTGCACTTCCTTCCGCCTGATTCATATGGCGGATGTTCATCGTTTGATGAACTTCTGCATTTTTCAGAGCCTTTGCCTGTAGTTTGCCATTAACTTGTGCACTGCACATTTGCCCCACGGTAAACAGGACAATCAAGGTAAACAATTTTTTCATACAACAAGTCTTTATAGGTTATTTCAACCGCAAAGATATCCATAAATCCCATAAATGCCCCAAAAAACAAGCGTGGTGCTGTCCAAGATTATAAATTTGGACAAGAAAACCTATTTTTTCTCGTTTGCTATCCGCTGATATTCAGAGGGTGTCAGTCCTGTGTATTTCTTGAAAGCCTGGGTGAACGAGGTCCTGGACCTAAACCCGACACTGTTGGCTATCGCCTCCATCGTGTAGTTGCCATACTTCTTTGGGTCGTTGATACGTTTGCAGGCTTCTTGTATCCTATATTCGTTGAGCAAGGTGTTGAAGTTGGCCCCATACCTCTCATTGATGACCTGTGACACATAATTGTATTTCTCACCGACAAGTGCCGCCAACCGCTGTGCAGAGAATTCGGAAGAGAATATCTCATCGGAATTTTCCATCACACAGACTATTTCCTCATATAGTTTGTCCTTTGCGTCATCATCAAGCGAGTTGGTCCTGTATTTGGGCTTGGTGCCACCCTGTTGCTTCACGAGTTTCTCCAATTCCCTTCTGCGTTTCCTTTCCTCCTCCTCTTTTCTTAGCATCTCCACGTTCTTAAGGTATAGTGCCTCGTTGCGCTGCCGGAGTTGGCGGTTCTTACGCCAGATGATGTACATGGCAAGTAATATGACCAACGAAATGAGGATGACGGCTCCGATGACAAGCCGGAGGACTTTTCCGTGCTGCTCCATCTCTTGTATCTGCTTGTCGGCCTTTTTCATCTCCCCAAGGAAGCGCATTTCATCTACACTGGCCACTTGATGGTAGTTGAGCAAGGAATCCTTGAGCCTGAAATACTTGTTGTGATAGTTTTCTGTCTCTTGCCGCATACCGAGTTTCTCGTAACAAGAGGCCATGAGGTCGTAGACTTCGAGTTTGGCGTCTTTCATATCGAGGACATTGGCAATGCTGTCGGCTGTCATGAGCATGTCTATGGCCCGCTGATACTCCTTTTTTGCCACATAGACGCGCGAGAGGTTGGTATGGATGACGTAAGTGTATCTGATGTTCCCTATGTCGCCATCAACGAGTGCATGTTGTTTTTGAAAAGCCTCGATGGCCTCGTCATATCGTCCGTTTTCCAGCGCATGGAGCCCTTCATAAAGCAACTGGTTGTATAAGTCGGTTCCATATTGTTTGGGCAATGCCCTGTAATTGGTCAATTCCTTTTCTATCTGTCCTAGTAGCTTGAGCGTGTATGCCACGGTGATCATGTTGGAGATGGCCATCCTCCATGTGACAGTATCCTTCTCTTTATGTGATTGCCAATAGGATCGCTTGTAATAATCGAGTGCAAGGCTGTCTGGCTTGAGGTCGCCACTCTGTTCGGAAACAGTCTGGTACATGCAGCCGAAATTGAGAAGCACCCTGCCAATCCCCTTGCCGATGTCCTCAGCCAGTTCTTGGGCGTGCGACAGGTTGTCGTATGCCTGAGAGTAGTCGAAATAGTGGAAGAAAAAGACAAACCATCTTCCAGTATAGGCTTTCAGCAGGAAATGTTTTTCTTCATCATTCAAATTGGATTTGTATCGTCCGATGATGATGTTGAAACACATCAAGGCGCTATCGGGCTTGTTGGCAATCTCGGCATACTTGCTCCCGATTTTGACGAGAGTGTCGGATGGCATCTTGAGCCAATTGTGATAAGGGTAAGGGGCATCGTCTCCCTTTGCCGAGGAAGCATGGGAGAGCAATGCTATTGTAGATAAAACTATTATCAAAAATCTTCTCATGACAGGAGAGGAAGCGGCCAACGACGTTTCTCCAAACTTCATTTCTTTTTGACTATCAGTTGCTCGCTCGTGTAAGCTGAGAGCATGTCATAAAGCTGGCGCAAGTCGGCATAGTCCTTCTCTGAGTAAGATAGATTGTTGATGCTGAACTGGCACGACATCTGCACACGGTTCTCGCTGGCTGTCGTAAGGATGCGACCCTCGATACCCTTGTCGGCAGTGGTGACGGTGGTGTTCCTAGGGGCACCGTCCACCACGTATCCTTCAGGCAGAGTGATGTTGATGATGATGCGTTCACTGCGGAGAGACGGGAACTCTACTGGCATCTTGCGGGTTTCGGCGGTGAAGGGATTCACAATCATATGGTCGGGGAAAGGACAGATGCTGATTTGCCCGTCGGTCGCTTGTCCCTTCTTGGTGTAATCTGTTTCCTTGGTTTCGCCACCCTCGTTGCGGATGGTCTGCTTGCCAGAGAGTGTGCCGTCGGCGGAGAGTTGGGCTTCGATGGTGGTGATTTTCTCTGCTTTCGACACCTTCTGCAGGTTCACCCACTGGCTTTTGCCCTTCTGCATCAGGCGGGCCCTCTCCACAAGCATCACGTCGGGCAGCATGTTCAGCCAGCCGTTTTTGTTGGAAGCGTCGAGATACATGTTCCCGCCCGTCGGCACGATGACCCCCACGATGAAGGTCGAGAGTTTGCGGATAGAGGGGAAGTTGTAGGGCAACTGTCCCAGGTCGCGTGTCCTGAGCATCACGGGAGCCGCAGTGAGACCTGCATCGTGGAGCGACTGGATGAGCAAGAGGTTGATGTCGGCATTCGAACCACCACCCTTGTTGAGCGTCTCCAGGGTGGGGGCAGGGCTCAGTTCATACTTCCCATTCCATTTGACCTTGCTCATCACCAACTTATAGACGGCAGCCACACGCTCGCGCAGGTTGGCAATCTCTGTCACCTTGGCTTGTTTCAATTCGTCGGCCAGCGGGCTGTTGTCGCTCAGGTGCGCGCCCAGATCGTCGGAGGTGAGAATCATTTCATCAATCTGCTCCCACGTTTTGGCATAGTCCATCTGCGACATGCCAGGCAGGCGGTAATATTTCAGTTCGGCAGTGATGCCAGCCCAGTAGTCCTGGGCGTTCCACACAAATTCATCCTTTGGCATGCCCATCAGGTTTTGACCCAGATAGACATAGTGGTTGGTGGTGACCGTCATGGGATTGGCCAGAGGGTCGCTTACCAACTTGAATTTCATTGAACCGGCGGTACAAGTGTAGGTCAGGCGCTGGATGCCATGGTCCTCGATGTTGAATATCATGTAGCTGGGGATGTTCATATCCAACTTGGCATAGACCACGGGAATCTCGCACTGCGCATACCAGTCGCGCAACTCCCAGAAGACTTGGCTGTGGATGTTGTACTCGTATTCTATCACGGTACCCTCCTTCACGTTGGGGACGGTGAACTCCACAAGGTGGTTCTGGTCGTCTATCTTCTTGTTCACGATGTCGCTTTTCTTCAAGGTGGTCTTCACCACCTTGCCGCCTTCCATATTGAAGGCGGTGGCCTTGATGTCCTCCACACTCTCGTCATTGTCTGTGCCAAAAACACCCTCTGTCATCGAACCTGCCTCATCCTCGAAATAAGAATTGGAACTGCCGCCCGGCATGGGAAGGGCAAAGCCTGTGACTTTCAAACCTCCGATATTGTTGCCTACCGACATGTTCTTCTTGTATGGCACGACAACCTTGGCAAAACGGGCGCCACCGGGTTTCAACACCTTGATGCGGCACTTCTCGTGGTAGTCTGCCAGATAACTGGTGGACTGAATGGTGTATTCCACATCGGTCAGCCGGCATAGCACCACGGCTTCAGCGTCTGGCTGCGCCTCATATACCGTCATCTCCATTTCTTCCTTGGTGGGTTTGCCGAACTTCATGTTCACATCGTTCTGCGCTGTCACTGTCATGAAGGGCCATAACAGCAAAACAAATAGTTTGAATGCGTTTTGTTTCATTGTTGATAAGTGTGAATGCCGATTATTCCAAAAGCGATAATATTATTCAATCTTCAATTTTAGCTTCGCTGATTTTTGTCGCGACTCGGCAGAGTTCAAGCAAGCTTGACTCTGCTCTCGCTGCTCCAAAAATTCAATCTTCAATCTTCAATTTTCAATTTTCAATCTTCAATCTTCAATCTTCCTCACTTTTTCCTGCCGAAGTCGGCGGGAATTTCTCCCCATCGTGCGGTGTCCCATTTGATGATGGGTGTCTGGATGTTGTGCGTGTGCAGCCATGTCTCAGCCCGGGTGATGATGTTGTATAATTGCTGTGTGCGCTGCGTACGCTCCAATGTGGTCTTGCACTTTTTCTTCGACACCCATAGGATGGCGTTGTAACTATCTGAATAGATGGTCTTTCGGATGCCTTGCTTTTGCATCAAGGCCAGCGCATGGACGATAGCGAGAAATTCTCCTATGTTGTTCGTCCCAAAGACGGGGCCGAAATGAAACACTACGGCACCGGTGGCAAGGTCGATGCACTGATATTCCATCCGACCGGGATTGCCCGAACAGGCGGCATCCACAGCCCACGCATCGGCCGACACCTCGGGAGGAAGTGGCAGGACGGTGTCGTTGCGGTAGTCGGGAGGATTTTCTAACATAAAAATTGAAGATTAAAGATTAAAGATTGAAGATTGAAGATTGGCTTGCGGCCGAAGTCGCTCACGCTCGGCAGATTTCAAGCAAGCTTGGTCTGCCCTCGCTTAATCGCAACTCGAAAAATGAAGATTGAAAATTGAGCGCACGAATTTTCAATTTTCAATCTTCAATTTTCAATCTTATTACATTCTTTCAGGCACGTCAATGCCCAGGAGGTTCATGCCATTCTTGATGATTTTAGCCACGTTGGCGGCAAGCACCAAGCGCACCAGGCGCTCTTCTTCACTGTCGGCACCGAGAATGCTGAAGTCGTGATAGAACTGGTTGAATTGTTTTGTCAGTTCATAGCAGTAGTTGGCGATGCCGCTGGGGGAGTAGTCCTTCCCGGCTTGTTCCACGGCGGCGGCGTATTCGCTGAGCAGTTGGATGAGGTCGGTCTCCTTCGCATTCACCGGAAGGTTTTCTGACAGGGTGTCGGGCAATATGATGCCTTTCTCTTCGGCCTTGCGCAAGATGCTTCTGATGCGAGCGTGGGTGTATTGGATGAAAGGCCCTGTGTTGCCGTTGAAGTCGATGCTCTCCTCCGGGTTGAAGAGCATGTTCTTGCGGGCATCAACCTTCAGGATGAAATATTTCAATGCTCCCATGCCTACGATGCGGGCGATTTCGGCTTTTTCTTCCTCGCTGACATCTTTCAACTTGTTCACCTTGTCTTCGCTTAGGCGGGCGGCATCGGAAATCATCGTGGCAACCAGGTCGTCGGCGTCCACAACGGTGCCCTCACGGCTCTTCATCTTGCCATTGGGCAGTTCCACCATGCCATAGGAGAAATGCACCAGTTCCTTCCCCCACTTGAATCCCAGGCGGTCGAGGAGGATGGAGAGAACTTGGAAATGGTAGTTCTGCTCGTTGCCCACCACGTAGATCATCTTGTCGATGGGGTAGTCGCGGAAGCGCATGTCGGCGGTGCCGATGTCCTGGGTCATATACACCGACGTGCCATCGGAGCGGAGGAGCAGTTTCTGGTCGAGTCCGTCGTCGGTGAGGTCGGCCCAGACGCTGTTGTCTTCCTTGCGGAAGAAGAGGCCTTTCTCCAATCCTTCCTCCACCTTCGCCTTGCCTTCAAGGTAGGTTTCCGACTCATAGTAGATTTTGTCGAAAGAGACGCCGAGGGCGCGGTAGGTCTCGTCGAAACCGGCATACACCCAGTTGTTCATCTTCTCCCACAAGGCGCGCACTTCGGGGTCGCCTTGCTCCCATTTCACCAGCATCTCGTGGGCTTCCTTGATGAGTGGAGCCTCCTCCTTGGCGCGTTTCTCTGCTTCCTCCAAGGAGAGACCCTCGGCCACCAGTTGGTCGGTCAGCACCTTCACCTGCTCGCGGTAGTGCTTGTCGAAAGCCACGTAGTAGTCGCCGATGAGGTGGTCGCCTTTCTTTCCGCTGGTTTCCGGGGTTTCGCCGTTGCCCCATTTCTGCCAAGCGAGCATCGACTTGCAGATGTGTATGCCACGATCGTTGACGATGTTGGTTTTCACCACCTTGTTGCCGTTGGCTGCCATGATTTGTGCCAGCGACCACCCCAGGAGGTTGTTGCGCACATGTCCCAGGTGGAGCGGTTTGTTGGTGTTGGGCGAAGAGTATTCAATCATCACCAGTGGTGAGGACTCGGTAGCAGCACGCTCGCCGTAATGTGGGGCGGCGTGGATGCTGTTGAGCAGCCTCACCCATGCAGAGGAGGCGATGACGAGGTTGAGGAAACCTTTCACCACGTTGAAACCCTCCACGCTGTCGGTGTGGGCTACAAGGTAGTCGCCTATCTCACGGGCGGTGTCTTCGGGTTTCTTCCTCGACATCTTGACGAAGGGGAACACCACGAGGGTGAGGTTGCCCTCAAACTCGCTTCTTGTCTTTTGCAGTTGCACCATCTTGTCGGGCACGTCTTGCCCGTAAAGTTGCTGGATGGCGGCTTTCACAGCCATGCTGATGCTTGTCTCTATACTCATTTCTGTCTTTTCACTTGTTAGGGTTGCAAAGGTACGAATTTTTCGATTAAGCGAGAAAGAAAGGTGCTTGTTTCTTTCTTCCAACGTGAGAAATTTATCCAATCAACATGGTTTTTCTCGTTTTATAATCAAAATCATTTTTGAATCCCTGATGTTTGGCCAAAAGGAAGAAAAAAGGAAAGAGTTTTGCGTAAGTCTGAAAAAACCATTACCTTTGTCGAGATTTTCAAAATTGATTTTCAAGAAATGAGTACTTCATCACCCATTGACGCTGCCACGGTGCAGAGCACACCCCAGAGTGGTAAAAAGCGAGTTGTCGAGGTTGACACCATGAGAGGAATCGCCATCATACTGATGGTGCTGGGGCACTCATTCCTCATCTATCCCATAGACTTTTTCCATCAACCAGGCTATTATGAATTCCACCGATGGTTCTACACCTTCCATATGGGCTTGTTGTTCCTGGTGGCTGGTGCGGTGTATAGTTGCAAGGATTACAAGTCATACATAAGCAAGAAAATTCACCGCATATTGGTACCCTACATCGTCTTTGATGTGACATCGGTGCTTTTTCGGGCTTTTGGTGGTATGTTTGTCCATGTGCATGCCGATTTGCATCGTTCGGCAGTCAATCTTTTGCTCAGGGGAGGGGATTATTGGTTCCTTTATACCATTTTCATGATATTCCTGATTTATCCTTGGTTGGAGAAATTTTTCAACAAACCTTGGAAAGAGGCCGTATTGGTGCTGGTGTTGTTGACCATTAATGATTTGCACCCAAGAAATTATTTCCTTTGTTGTTATGTGGCCAAATACCTTCCAATGTTCATTATCGGCAAATATGCGATGAGGAGCATAGATGATTTCAGGCCTACCAGCAAAATGAGATCCCTTGTCACCATATTGGGTATGGCACTGTTGTGGTGGGTGACCAACTATTTATACAATTATAAGCAGCCATTGGCTTCTCTTTGTTTGATACGCATGATGTCCATGACGGTGGTGGTGTTCCTCTTCGCTTGTTATCTGAAGACGTGGGCAGAGAGGGGGAGTGCCTTTTCTCAAAAGACTCAAAACCTGCTATCCGTTTGCAGCAAGTATTCTTTGCAGATTTATCTTTTCGACGCCTTCTGGATGGTGCTCATCCGCACTTTGCTCATCAACGTGCTCCATATCACGCACCCCATCGTCATCCTCTTCTTCATGACCACCATCAACATCGCACTCACACTTGCGCTATGCCTGTATGTTTTGCCAAAGAACAAATGGGTGGCTTGGATGACGGGCTTGCGCTCCTCGCTGAAATAAGGAATTCTTTCAAACAAGCATCACATCCATGGCGAAGGGAGGCCTGCCCGCATCGTTACTCAGTCGCGCAGAATGCAACCTCATGCGTGGCTTTGCCTCATGCTAAAACCCGTGTTCGACAGCAAGAAACAATAAACAAATGCCACCAAATACTGGTGGCATTTCACTTTCCTTTCCTGTCTTATGTCTATTCAGAAAAATGTCATTTTCCGCTCAAGAATAGTAAAATTCTTTATCCAACAGGCTTAAAGAATCGGATTAATTTACTATATTTGCGCTGTGAAAAAGTTCCGTCCGCTTTCCAAGAGTCTCACCTACCGCATCATGGCGGTGGTGATGGTGATGATGGTCGCCATCACAGGATTCGTGTATTACTATGTCACGGTCTATATGCTGAAGGAAGCCCAGCTACGCTACTCAGGCATCCTTATGAAGCACTACGAGGAATTCAGGCGGAGGCTTTCGGACGTCTATGTGGCTGCGGAAAACAATGTGTACGACATCGAGCGCGACATCGAGCATCCTGACGCAATGTACGGCCACATGGAGCGTATTGTCAGAAATAACAAGGGCCTGAAAAGCTGCGCCGTCCTGTTTGAGCCAGGATACTACCCTGAGAAAGGGTATGCTTTCATACCAATGATCAGGCGTGATACCACCGGTGTGATATACACCGCCAACACCGACAGCATCTACGGCTATTACCAAGCGAAGTGGTACAAGGATTGCATGGCGGGCGACTCAGGTATGTGGGTGGGTGCAAAATATGACAACAAAAGCTTCCCGGATGCCAAACGACGAACGTTGCTGACCACATACGCCACACCGGTTCACGACCGTAAGGGAACGTCTGTGGGCCTGCTTTGCGTCCAATTGTCGATTGAACCTGTGAGTCGCGACTTGAAGAAGGAAATCAAGTTGATCAACGAGAAGTTTGAGGAAGGATTACGCCGTCATTCATACTTCTTTCTCGTAGATCATTTTGGTAATTACATCATACATCCCGACAAGAAACGAACAGAGAACTCCAGCATCTTGGAACAGACGAAAGAGACGCCCGGCAGCATTGATGAAAACGTGGTGGCCAAAATCGTACAGGGAGGCGACGGAGAGGCAATGACGGATGTCGACGGAGTGCCTTTATGGATTTACTACCGTACCGTCAAATATGTGAATTGGACGATGGTCATCGTCGTGCCTAAAGAGAATCTCTTCCACAATGGCAGCGTGCTCAATGCCATCATCCTGCTTGCGATGCTCATAGGACTTGTCGCCATCTATTTCATATGCAGCCAGATGATCAAGAATACCACTAAGCCCCTTCGTTCCATAGCCCTTTCTGCCGAGGAGGTGGCCTTGGGAAATTTCTCCTCACAACTGCCTGATGTCAAGAGTTTAGACGAGGTGATGATGCTGCGCGACTCCTTTGAAATCATGCAGACATCGCTCTCCCTTTATGTGGATAAAGTCAGGAGCACCACGGCTGAGAAGGCTGCATTCGAGAACGAATTAAGCAATGCACGCGACATCCAAATGACCATGGTGCCAAACCAATTCCCTCCCTTTCCTGAACGCAACGACATCGACATCTATGGCATGATGGAGCCTGCCAAGAGCGTAGGCGGCGACCTCTTCGACTTCCTGATTCACGACAATCATCTGTTCTTCTGCATTGGCGACGTGAGTGGCAAGGGGATGCCCGCAGCACTGTTGATGGCCGTCACACGCAGCCTCTTCCACTCTATCTCCATGGAGGAGTGGCAACCCAGCCGTATCATGTGGCGTATCAACAGGTCTATTTGCGAAGGCAACAAAAACAATATGTTCGTGACGATGTTCATTGGTGCCCTCGACCTCGAAACAGGACATCTGGACTATTGCAATGCTGGTCATGAGGCTCCGCTCTTGTCTGGCCGTCCGCTGCCCATCAAGCGCAACAAGCCCGTTGGAGCACTGGCCGATTGGAACTTTGAGGGACAGGAGACACAACTGCAGCCTGGCGACATGCTGTTCTTATACACCGATGGCCTCAGTGAGGCCAGGAGCCAGAACAAAAAGCGGCTGGGCAGAGCCTATGTGGCACAACTTGTCGCTCAACAGCACTGTGATACGACACGGCAACTGGTGGAACTGATGGCAAAGGAGGTGCATGGTTATGCTGCCGGAACGGAACAAAGCGACGACATCACCCTGCTGGCAATCAAGTGGGAAGGCTTTTCACGATTGTGCATGCGTGCCGTCATGGACGAGATTGACCGTCTGAAACCCTTTGTCTTGGGCGTTGCCTCTCAGGCGGGTGTCGATCCCAAGGAGACCAAGCGTATCAGGGGGGCCGTAGAAGAGGCTGTGGCCAATGTCATCCACTACGGCCAAGCCACCACCATCACACTGCAGGCGAGAAAGGACGACGGGCAACTCATCATCACCATCGACGATGACGGCCTGCCATTCGACCCCACACAAGGCTCCGCCACCGACCTCTCCATACCTGCAAACCAGCGTCCACCTGGCGGGATGGGCATCCTCATGCTCCAACGGATGACCGACGGACTGAGTTATCAGCGCACCGACGGACACAACATCCTGACTCTCAAAAAAAACATTTGAAAAAGAATTTTGACAACCCAATTCTCGCAAGTAAGCAATAATAGAGGTATGAAGAAGGTCCTCTTTTAACTCCTGAAAGTATAGCGAATGTGAAAATAAAGTTTTAACAAGGTATAGATATGGATATTACGATTAACAAACTTGATGGGCGTATGGTCGTTGCTTTCATTGGCGATTTCGACAACGCTGCCAGCGCCAAGGCCCAGCGCAATCTTGCACCAGTCTATGAATGTGTTGATTGCGACATTCTGATAGACTGTACCCAACTGGAATATATCTCCAGCAGCGGGCTCCGCATCCTGCTGACTATTTTCAAGCAAGCCCATGGAAACGGTCATACAGCCATTCTGAAAGGAATGATGGATGAAGTGGAAGAAGCCATTGACATGAGCGGATTGTTGGATTTGTTTGTTGTTGAGAAATAACCCCCGACACGTATGGCAACAGAGGATGTAAAACAGATGCAGGAAGAAATCGACTTCCTGAAGAATGAGGTGGAGCGGCTGAAAAATCAGGTGATACACCTTGTAGGCCGCAACATCGAGTTGACGGAACGCCTGGAGTACGATGTCGAACTGCGCCGTCGCACAGAAGTGGCCCGTGAACTGATCGAAGCCCACGCCGAGCGTTTGCACAATGCCGACCTTCAGGACGATGGCGAACTGATGGCACTCATAGAGATGCGTGTTGAGAAAGAGCGCCCACACTTCAATCCCGATTTCTCTGCCAAAGACCTGGCCGACATGCTGGGCGTGAGCATGAACCGGTTGACACGCCTCTTCCGCAACCAGACGATGCATCGCTCACCAGATGCATATATCGAGAACCTGCGTACGCTGGCTGCACTGAAATTGCTGCGCAACAAGCCCAACTATACGATTGCTGCCATCGCAGCGGATACGGGATTCTCAAACATACGCACCCTGCAGCGCCGCATTCAAGAGGTTGTCGGCATGTCGCCCGTGGAATATCGCCTGATGCTCACCAAAGACTTGTCTGTATAGAACCATCGCTGTCAGCCAAAACTCAAAAAGGTACAAATCTCCCTTTCAGGCCGAGGGGATGAAGTTTATGTTTCCAGTTTTGGATGTCTGCTACTGGAACTGGGAGCGCGGGCGTCCCCGGCATGTCAGGCAGAGTAAACAAATAAGACAAGAGGGTGTGCCAAAACAGGCACACCCTCTTGTCAGTCTTGCTCGCCTTTTCATTGCGAATGACTTTGTATGTGGTGGTATAGTTTCTTGTAAAAAGGATGCCTTGTCAATGTAGCGCTGTCGCCAAGTATGATGAGTTTCATGCGTGCCCGTGTAATGGCGACATTCATGCGCCGAAGGTCGCGCAGGAATCCAATCTGGCCCTCGTCGTTTGCGCGAACAAGCGAGATGAGTATGATGTCGCGCTCCTGGCCTTGGAAACCATCGACGGTGTTGATGGAGATGAGATGCCGGAAGGGTTTGAAAAAAGCCTTTTTGCTCACCAACCGTCTGAGGTGTTGCACCTGTGCACGATAGGGTGAGATGACGCCCACGTCGATGCGCTCTTCCAGTATGCGTTCCTTGCCGATTTTCTTGAAATAGTTTTCGAGGGTTTCCAGCGTGAGTGACGCCTCTGCCTTGTTGATGCGGCCGAAAGTCTCTCCCACGAACTCCTCTCGGCAGTCGAGACCGGCGGTGTCCACCCACATCATAGGATGGTCGTAGTCGAGGATGCCGCGCTGCTTGACCATCGGCGCGGTCTCCACCATTCCTCCATAGAAATAGTCGGATGAGAATCGCATGATGGCTTCGTTCATGCGGTATTGCACACGCAGCAGCGTCACAACCTCCGGTTTGTTTTCCACGATGCGTTGCATCAGAGTCTTGTCAAGGCCTCCTTTCAGTGCTGCGAGACTTTTCACCGTTGGTGGCAACTGGCAATGGTCGCCGGCGAACACCACCCTTGAAGCCTTTCGGATGGGAATCCAGCAGGCCGCTTCAAGGGCTTGTGCCGCCTCGTCGATGAACAGCGTCCCGTATTTCTGTCCGTCAAGAAGGCGGTTGGCCGACCCCGCCAAGGTCGACGCGATGACCCGGGCTTCGCCGAAGAGTTCGTTTTGGATGCGCAACTCCAGTTCTGTGGCACGGGATTGCAGACGGTCGCGTTTCTGGTGGTATTGGTTGCTCCGCCGATGGTCTTGTCGCAGTTCGCGTAGAGCCTTGCGGATGCTCCATAATTGGGGGTAGTCGGGATGGGCCTCGAAGCGCCGCTCGTAGGTGAACGACAGCATCTTGTCGTTCACACGGGTGGGGTTGCCGATGCGCAGCACGTTGATGCCGCGGTCGGTGAGTTGTTCTGATATCCAGTCTACGGCCATGTTGCTTTGCGCACACACCAGCACCTGGCTCTCGCGTCGAAGCGTCTCGCTGATGGCCTCCACAAGCGTGGTGGTCTTCCCCGTGCCGGGAGGTCCGTGCACCACCATCACGTCCTTGGCGCACAGCACTTCGTTGACGGCTTTCTCCTGGGTGGGGTTGAGCCATGGGAAACGCATGGGTGAGAAGTTGTAGCGTGCGGCGGGTTGGTGTGAGTAGAACAGGTCGCGCAGGTAGGCCAGGCGGTTGCCTTTCGCCCTGGACACCCTGTCGAGCGCCTCGAACATCAGCCGGTAGGTGGTCTCGTCGAAAAACAGTTGTACGCCAAGGTTGTCGCCGTTTTGCACCTCTGCCACGGTGCCGCTGTCGGGCACGATGACCACCATGCGGTCGCCATCGGCGTAGTTCACAGTGCAGGTTTGCTTGAAATAGGTGATTTTCTCCCCGCCTTTTCCATCACTGGCGACACGGAAAAAACACACAGGACGACCATATTCGAAATTGTGTTCGATATCGTCGTCCTGTGTGCGGTGGACTTCCACCACGAGTTGGTTGAGCGAGTTGTAATAGGAGCGGCCGCCACGGATGGGATACCAAGCATCGCCGCGTTTCACCTTGCGCATCAAACCCATCGATTCGGTTTGCCGGCGGTATGCCTCGCGCTCCGTGTGGTACTCTATCTCAAGCAACAGCCGCTGCTGTTGCAGCAACAAGAGCGTGTTCATTCCTTTTGCGGTGGTGTGGCAGGCCGACCGTGGGGATATTTCTTGTGTGTGGTGACATCCAGTTTCTCCTTCCACTCCACGAGGTGCTTGCGTTCGCTGACCCAGTTCCAATTTGGGTCGGGCGTCATGTAGTTGGGACCGTATCTGAATGTGCAAATCTCTTCGGCGTTTTCGGGGATATAGACCTCGATGTCTTCGAAACGTGTCTTCTTCCTTCCGCGGGTGTAGGGCACCTCTATCCTTCTTGCCATGAATTGGTTTTCCTTCATGTGTAAGAAGTCGCAGCAATAGGGAAGGGTGTCGATGGCGGGGTAGAAATAGAAGATGTCTATTTTCACGCCATTGTATTCGAAGGTGTCCTCGCGGCCAAGGCGCCCTTCGTCCACCATGTTGCTGAAGAGCCAGGTGAACCCTGCCTTTTCGAGTGCCGTCACCAATTCCGGGCTGAAGTCGTCAATCCACATGGAGGTGTCGATGTCGATGTCGTGCTTGATGAAGCCGTGTTCGCGGATGGCTCCCAGTATGGAACCGAAAGCGAGCGTGTATTTGAAACCTCCTGCTTCCATGCAATCGACGAAGGCTTTGAGGGCTTCCAAGGCGTGTGCGTGGAAGTATTTGGCCTTTTGTGCTTTTTCCACTCGTTCACGGTGACGGGTGATGGGACCGAAGACGATGCCCGCCAGTCGGTAGAGAAAAGGCTGGTTGGCCAGCACCTCCTTGGCCTTTTTGATGAGTTTGTCCATTTGTTTTTTCAGGTGTTTCTAGTATTCCAGGGGATTCAGGTGTTCCTATGGGGCTTAGGGCAGGGGCAGCAATCCCTCCCATTTCACATCCCAGGTGCCGTCATCGGGGAAACCGGGATTATGGCGTGTCTCACCATCCCATCCGGCGCACATCATCGCCACGGCGGTGAGCAGTCCTCCGTTGCCGGGGAGGTAGCACCTGAGACGATTGTCCTGGAAGTTATGGCCATTGGGGAGGTAGGTGTTGGTGCGCTGCGGGGTGAGGAGCGCGTTGATGGCGTTTTCAGGCTCTCCCAGCCGTGCTGCGTTCATGGCCGTCATGGGGAAGTCCCAACCCCAGGTCTTGTCCCAGTTCCAGTTGTTGAGCACCCAGTGCAGGGTATTGCGCATGATGTCGCCTTGGGCTTGCGGTGTGGCGGGGAGGATGCCGACGGCTCCTAGGACAGCCATGTGGTCGCTGGTGAACCGCACGTCCTCATAGGTTTGAGGTGCGGTTTCTGCAGCGAGGTAAAGGCTGTCTTTCGCAGCGAGTGGCGAGAGGAGGCTGATGATGCTGTCCCATTCCTCTGAGCGAGACAGACCGGTACGCTCGCGCCACTGCTGGGCCAGGTCGAGTGCGAAGTGCCAGTAGGATAGTTCAAAGGGTGGGTTCACCGTCTCGTCGGCGCGCAGGGTTTCTTGTGCCGGGATGCATCCCTTGAGCACATAGCGGTTGCCCTTCTTGTCATAGGTGGCATACGAGGCCATGAAGTCGGCCGTTTCTGCCACGATGTCCTTGTATTTGGCGAGTATGCGGTCCTTGCCAGCGCCGTCGGAAGCACGGAAGAGCAGTTCGGCCAGATAGATGGGATGGGGCTGCTGCCAGATGAGGAAACTGCCCACCTTGGATGGAGCCTCCGTCCCCGACGGGTCGGTCATCTTCATCCACCTTGCCCCCTTGAACCCTTGGCGTTTGGCTATCTCCCTTGCCATGGGAATGACGGTGAAATACCAGTCGAGCGAACGCTCGAGTATCTCTGGGTGTCCCCATAGTGCAAACTGAGCTTGATGCCACCATATCATTTCCAAGTGGAATTTGCCGAACCAAGAGTTGTAGGTGAGTCCGGTTTCCTGGGGTGGTGTGTCGCCACCGTCGTTGACGGCAAGTATGTATTGGCTCAGCACCACGCGGCGTTCCAGTTCGCGAGCCCTCTCGTCGGTGCAGGCTGAGAAGTCCACGATGCCGCCCTCCTTCCAATAACGCTGCCAGTATTGGCTTGAAGCCTCCATCACCTCGTCGAAGGTGAGCAAGCGCCTGTCGGGGTCTTTCTGTTCATAGAACTCGCAGGTGAGCGATGTCACTTGGTCGGGGCAACTGAAATACTGCTCGTTCCATAAAGGATGGTCGCCTTCACGTTTGACATAGTTATGACGGCCTTGGTTCCAATGGATGGTGACATAGTAGGCGGCCTTGTCAAACCTTGACTTGCCGTCGAGGATGCGCTTGAGCGTGTCGGTGCATGTCTTGCCTATGCCTTCGAAACTGGTGATGTTGCGCTCCCACTCGTCCCAATCGCAGGCATCGTCGCTATGCTTCCCCGTGGGATAGGGGAACTTGAACGTGACTTGCTTGTCGGGGTCGTCGCTTTCTATGCGGGTGGCCACCAAGTCGCGTTCCGGGTGACAGACGGTGGTCACGTGGTAGTGGTGGCCACGATAGGTGAAACGGCTGTCGATGACGCCTGTCCACAGGTCGAGCGTCTGGTCGATGTCGCGCACCTCATTTGGTTCAAGATTCAGACCGATGGCGCCCAGGTGGAGACGATGGGGGTTTTGCCTGTACCATTCTGATGCGCCATGGGGACGGCCTTCCTTGAACTGGGTGGAATAGTATTCGGTGTGTCCTCGTCCGAAGTCGTAGGCTTTCAGCGCCTCTTCTGGACGGTATTGCTCGGGATTGGGGAAACTGTGCCATCCCCAGTCGCTCATCGTGCCCAATGGCACGCCGTTGGAGTAGGTGAGGGGGAATGATTGCAAGCCGGTGGCATCCACGGTGAAGGCGAAGCCGCCGTTGCCCACGGTGAGCGATGCCAGGGTGTCGAGTGTGGTGACATGGGGATTGTTGCGCCTGACCACCGCCTCGCGGTCGATGGGTTGCGCCCATGCATGCAGTATGACGCATGACAATAGGAAAAGGAGGATGTGGCGGGTCATGGTTTTTAGGTTTTTTAGGGTCTTGTGGGGCGTTATGGGTCTTGTGGCCTGTTGTCTAAGGTGTCACTTCGTAGACTCCTTGCATCAGTTTGCGGCATCTTTGCTTTTCACACAGCCTGTCGAGGGGATGATGGAAGGATTCCATCTGGGTGATGACATACACGGGCATGCCATCCAGTTTGGGGTTGCTCCTGATGTTGCTGAGCACCTTGTTGATGTTTTTCTCGTCGTTCTCCATCTCGGTTGCCAGCAATACCACGTCGTGGTTGCCGTTGTTCATCTTAAACGACCGGTTGGGGAGATCTTCATATTTGTAGCCTTCTTCAAACAGCACGGAGGGATATAGCGAGAGGTCGGTCCATGTGAGAGCCACGACGGCGTATTGATTCGGGGCGTTCTTGTCGAGATAGGCTTTCACCTCGTGGATGTGGTCCTTTTGGCGGCTCTTCACCTTGTGGATGTAGAAAGGATAGAACAAATGCCCGGAATAGACCATCAACTCGTCTTCGGTGAAGAATCCCAGGCTGGTGCCTATGCCCAACTGCCAATGTCGGGGACTGTTGGCATCCTTGTATAGGCTGAGGTTGGGGCCTAACTTGGACACGCAGTCCTCGGTGTTGCGCCAGGGCTTGTCGGGGAAGTCAAACCTTAGTGAGACGACGTAGTAGGCCGCCAAGGCAACAACCATCGCATAGCCCAACGCCTTGTGTCGCTTGCCCAATGCCATCAGGTAGTGAATGGCATGGCTGGTGAGGATGGCGATGAAGGGTAGCAGGTAGAGGTAATGCTTTGCCGCTCCACCGTTGAGACGGTAGAAATAATGGATGAGTACCATGGGCAGCAACGCGATGAGCAGCATGATGAATTGCTTCTTGCGTGACACGCAGACGATGCCGATGGGTACGAGGATGAAATTGACAATGGTGTAGTAGGAGAAGATGGCTATCAGCCCCATCTGTAGCAACTTGCCATTGTCGTTCATGGTCTTTGCTGCCTGAAGGGTCTTGAACGGGTTGGCTTGGAGCAGGGTGTATGCCACCAGCATGAATACGACGACGGCAAAGGCTGCCACCACCGACAATACAATGCTTTTCTTGAGACTCGTCCCCCGATGGAGAAAGAGAAGGAAGATGACAGGATAGATGATGATGATGTCGATGCGGAAGATGGTGGCGATGCACATGATGGCAAGTGGTTGCCAGAAAGGAGCCTCCCTCATGATGAGAAGAAACGCCCATAGTGCGAGGGCGTAGGAGAACGATGAGGAATTGGGATAGGTGCTCAGCGCGTAGGTCTCGGGTAGCAGGATGAGTGCGAAAAGGATGAGTGTCTTGCTCATCCCTGTCACCCTGTGCACGAAAGCCACTGCAAGGGGAATGGCAGCCAATGCCGCCAATGCCGATATCAGGCTGTAGATGGTGTTGCAACTGAGGAATGGCAACAGGTGCTTCACGCCCACGATGAGGTAGATGATGGCGGGTTGCATCCCGTATTGATAGGATACTTCGGGTGGTACCGCCCATCCTTGGTTGTACATGACGGAACAGCCTGCGATGATGCGCAAGGAATCGCCTTCAAAGGTGAGTTCGAAGGGGAACAGTCCAACGAGCGTCCATAAGAGAAACACTCCCAGCAACCAATAGTATGACGCTGTGGTGGGGGTGAGCGTGATAGGCTTCCTGCTTTCCATGTCAGTCGTGCTTGGGGGATTTGTTCTTCAGGTTGGCGTTGATTTTGCGGAAGTCGCCCAAGGCTTTCCAACCAATCTTGAAGATGCGCTTCATATTGATGGAGTTGACACCACCCTGACGGGGCTTGAAGGTGATTTCATAAAACTTGATGGCATATTTCCATTTCACGGCGATGGCGGCAATAGCCACGTTGCACAGGTCGTAGTCTTCAGGTATGACATCCATGATGGCCTGCAACTTGTCGCGCTGCATCAGACGGAACGGGGTGTTGGCATCGGTCACCCATTCGTGGAACATCAGCCACACCACCAGGCGCAGCGTCTTTGTCACGAAAACGCGGCTGGAACCATCCTGGCGCCCTTTGCGGTAGCCGATTTGGAAATCATAGTCGTGACGGTGCTCGAACATCTGCCAGAACTCTTCCGGGTCGGTCTGGCCGTCGGAGTCGGTCTGGAACACATAGTCGGCGCCATTGGCGATGGCGTGGCGGTAGAGGTGGAGCACGGTCTGCCCATGGCCGCCATTCTTCTTCGTAAGGGGCTCGAAATGGTCGAAGCCGCCTTTGGCCTTCAAAGCGGTCATCACCTCGTAGGTGTTGTCTTTGCTGCCGTCGTTGGCGATGGCCAGTACGGCCTCGCAGTCTTCCATGCCGTTGATGCGCTCCACAACGGGATACCATTGTTTGATGGTGGTCTCGATGTTGGCCGACTCGTTGTATGCTGGCATGACAAAATAAAACTTTTCCATAGGATAGATGTTTGGGGGTTAGTGATTATCAGGTTTGGTGTCGTTGTCTTTCACCCTGAAGGTGATGAACTTGTTGAAGAGGAACTGGAAGAACACCACCAGGACAATGCTTGCCAGTTTGGTGATGGATTCGTTGAGATGCATCTTGTCGATGCCCACCCATAGTATGAGATTGCTCATCAGCAGACCGGTGAGTCCCACAGCAAGAAAGATGCTGAATCGCTGCGCCGTCTTGTCGCTTACCTTGAAATTATAGGTGCGGTTGAGGTAGAAACTGGTGGTGATGCCCACTAATACGGAGATGCAGTTGGCAACCAAGTAGTTGACACCCAGCGACCGGGTTAGCAAGGTGAATACGAGGAAGTCGAGTGAGGCGGTGAAACTTCCGATGATGCCGTAAAGTATCAGGTGTCGGAACTTGGCATACAATCTCTTGAGCAATTCCATGGGATGGTGTTTAGATGTCGAGGCTCATCACCTTTTCGATGATGGGAGCCATGTCGTAATATTTGTATTCTGCCAGGCGACCACCGAAGATGACGTCTTGACGTGCGGCGGCCATTGCCCTGTATTGGTCGGCCAATGTGTTGTTTCGCTCGTCGTTCACGGGATAGTAGGGTTCCATCCCTGCTTGCCACTCTGTGGAGTATTCGCGTGAGACGACGGTCTTGGGGCAGTCGTACACCTGTTGGCCGAACATCTCGAAATGCTTGTGCTCGATGATGCGGGTGTAGGGCGTGACGGCGTCGGTGTAGTTCACCACGGCGTTGCCTTGGTAGTTGGGCGTGTCGAGGGTCTCTTGTTCAAATCTCACCGTGCGGTAGTTGAGTTGTCCCAGTTCATAGTTGAAATATTCGTCAATCTTGCCTGTGTAAACCACTTTTTCCGCCAATGCCTCGAAATGCTGCCGGTCATCGAAGAAGTCTGTGCCCACGAAGCAGTCCACGCCGTCGAGCAGTCCATTGATGAGCAGGTTGTAGCCACCGATGGGAATGCCTTGGTAGGAGTCGTTGAAATAGTTGTTGTCGAAGACAAGTCGGACAGGAAGCCGCCTGATGATGAAGGCGGGCAGGTCGGTGCATTTCCGCCCCCATTGCTTCTCGGTGTAGCCTTTGATGAGCCGTTCGTAGATGTCGCGGCCGATGAGGGTGAGTGCCTGCTCCTCCAGGTTGCGTGGCTCTGTGATGCCTGCCGCTTTCATGGCCTCCAAGGTCTCTTGGCGCTGCTCCTCTATCTTGGCCTTGGCGGCCTCAGGGGTGGTGACACCCCACATCTGGTAGAAGGTGTTCATGTTGAAGGGCAGGTTGTAGAGGTGACCGTTGTAGTTGGCCACGGGTGAGTTGGTATATCGGTTGAAAGGTGTGATGGCGTTGACGAAGTCCCACACATCCTTGTTGGAGGTGTGGAAGATGTGTGCGCCATAAACGTGCACGTTGATTCCCTCCACTTTTTCGCAATACACGTTGCCGCCAAGGTGTGGACGCTTGTCTATTACCAGGCATCGCTTGCCTTTCTTGTGGGCGAGGTGGGCGAAGGTGGCCCCGAAGAGGCCGGAACCCACGATGAGGTAGTCGAATTTTTTCATAGGTTGCTTGTTGATTAAAGGGGAGTATCTTTTAGGAGTTAAAGAGGAGTTAAAGGGGAGTTAAAGGGGAGTTAAAGGGACATATGATTGTTTTTGAAATTATGAGGAGTATCTTATAGGAGTCTCTTATAGGAGTTAAAGGGGAGTTAAAGGGGAGTTAAAAAGGAGTTAAAGGGACATGTGTTCACTTCTTTCCGGAGTTAAAGGGGAGTTAAAGGGGAGTTAGAGAGAAACTATTTCCTTGACCTGTTCCTGATGCTCCACACGATGGACCTGAGGAAGAGCAGCCGTTCGTCTTTGGAGGCCATGCGCGACGGACCTGGGTCGTCGCCGTCCTTGATGAAACGGATGTCGGCTTTGTTGAGCGAGCGTTTGTATTGCCAATAGTTGATCATGCCTGCGTAGAGCATGTCAAAGCAGGTCTTCTCGTTGGCGAAGGTTTGCACAGGGAAGTCGTCAGAGACGTCAAGGTCTTTAAGGTCTTTAGGGTCCTTAAGGTCTTTAAGGAAATAACTGATGAACACTCCCGGCAGGTTGACGACGCCTTTTGTCACGGCATAACCGCTGGCGCCAAAACGGGCGTTGAGTTCGTTGAAGTACACCTTCCCCTCGCTTTCATAGAGGTCGATGTCGAAGAGTCCTGTGAATTGGGTCTTTTCCATGAAGCGCCCCAGCACCTCGGCCATGCCGGGGAGTTGGCTGATGGGGCGCACCCTCCCCGTGGCAGCCACTCCCTCCCTGTCGCTGTCCAATTGTATGAATGCTGGCATGATGCAGGTGTTGCCGAAGGCGACTCCCAGCACGGCATACTCGTTGGCGATGGCGTGGTACTCTTCCACAAGGATGTCTTTCTTGTATTTGGCTATGGCTCTCAGCGTCTCTTCCAACTGTTCCCTGTTGTCGCAGCGTTTGAGGAAGGGCTTCAGGGCTCCCGTGTAGCATTCCACGGGTTTGGTGAAGCAAGGGTAGGTTATGCCTTCGGGTATGTGGTGCCCTCCCT
Source organism: Prevotella sp. (assembly GCA_017524385.1). Lineage (GTDB taxonomy): Bacteria > Bacteroidota > Bacteroidia > Bacteroidales > Bacteroidaceae > Prevotella. The sequence goes on along the minus strand of JAFWSS010000258.1, from coordinate 62,906 downwards.
CTGCGTAACGGCAGAGCCATCCTTCTGCCACGTTGGCACCGGCGGCACGTGCCAGTTTTTTCTGGTGCATCTTGTCCATGATGTGGAGTATGGCGCCTTGCTGGTGGTTGACATGGGGTGTGATGAAATGCGGGCTGAGAATGTCGAGATGTGTGTCAATCAGCGATGCCGTCCAGTCGTCGGTGGGCAGGAGGATGATGTTTTCCCTGCAGCCCCGGTAGCCCATGATGGTTTCCATGATGAGTTGGGCATCGGGTTGGTGAGCCACCTTGGTTTCCACGACATATTTGCTGTAGGTGTCGATGGGGGTGTCGGTCATCCATTTCAACTGTGTCTGCACCACCACCACGTCGCACCCGGCCATGCCTGCCGCACGCACCATGCCAAGACGGGAGGCGTAGTTCTTGCCCGTCACGATGGCCAAGGGCCGCTGTGGGGTGTTGTCGGGTGTTGCCGGTGACATTTTCAAAATCTTCTTACCTGTCCGGGTTTCCAGATGGCTTTTGTCCTGAGTTTCCGCCAATGGAATCTCCACCAGCATTCCCATTTGCTGTAAGGGCAGCCGTTGAGCCATTTCGCCATCATGATGGAATAATGCGGGGTTTGGTAGGATTCGAAGTCCACAAACCTGAAACCTTGTTTGAGAAACACTTTCTGGATATTTGCGTTGTTTTCGGCGGTATCCATGTCTATCAGGTTGAAACCGAGACTCTTCAGGTGCTCCTCGCGATAATGGTAGAGTTTCGAGTAGATGCCTTTTCCTTCGTATTCGGGGAGAATGCCATCTAACAGCAGCGAAATCATCTTTTCGCGCTTGGGATTATACCACCTCCTGCGTTTGAATATCCTGTAGGAGCCGGTAGCCACCACTTTACGTCCTTCGAGTGCCACGAAGCATTGTCCCCCGTCTTTCAAGAGTTCTTTCAATTGGTCACCAGGAAGGCTGGGATATTTCATATCCATCCCGGCTTCCCTGTTTCTCTTGTGTGCCGCCCACAACACGTCGTGTATCTCGTCCCACGACACCCAGTCGGGCTTTTCCATTATTCTGATTTCTTCCATGGCATGAGTTTTTTGATGGTTCGTTTCAAGTGCATGAATCTTTCAAAGCGCTTGAATCTTTTCCACGGCATGGGGTCTTTGTCGTCTTTGATGAAACTGATGTCGGAAGCCAGTAGTTGCCTGTATTTTTTCGTGTCGTAGTAGCCGACGTACCAGTTGTCGATGCCTGTGCGCTCGTTGACGAAAGTGGCGGTTTTCGTGATGCTTGTCTGCATTCCCTCGATGCTTTCGCCTCTGAAATGCTTCAGCATGATGAGGGGCAGGTTGACGCCGAGTTTCCACACGGCTGAGGCTGAACCTCCTATGCGCAGGTTGAGTTCGCCGAAATACACCTTCCCTCCGCTGATGTAAAAGTCGATGTCGAAAAGTCCCACCAGGCCCACTTCACGCACGAATTGTGAGAAGCGCTCAATCAAGTCCTCATAGCCGTCGACGGGAGTCACCTTGCCTTGTATGGCCACACCCTTTCCGCTTCCTTCCGACATTTGCAGGATTTCGATGATGCCCGGGATGATGACGTGTTCGCCGTCGGAGACCCCGACAACGGCATATTCCCTCTCTATTTCCTTGTATTCCTCCACCAGGATGGTGGCGTTGGAGACGATGGTGGTGAGATGGTTGAGGCCTTGTCGCAGTTCATCCTCGTTTTCGCAGTGATGGAGCGTGTGCTTATAGCCTGGGATGTATTCGCGTGTCTTGGTGAAGCATGGGTAAGTCAGTCCGGGGGGGATGTCGTATCGTCGCTCCTGCATGTGTATGATGCCCAGCGAGTGGGCGATGTTCAATCCCAGCTTTTGGGCAAGCGCCTTTTGTCTATCTTTGTTCATCCAGGCGGTGATGGCACCTTGCTCGTGGTGTATGTGTGGGATGTGGAAATGCTCGACGAGTTCGTCGTGGTGCATGTCTATGATGGAAACCGACATGTCGTTGTTTGGGATGATGATAGGCTTTCCCTCCGAGGACTTGCATTGTTCCAGCAATATGTTCACCAGGTCGTTCTTGTTGGAGCATCTGACAACCTCGCTGACATATTTGCTGTAGATGTCGAAAATGGGTGTCTTGATGTTTTCTAAAACGATGACGACAACCTCGCATCCTGCCTCTCCCAACGAGCGTATGAGAAAGAGGCGTGAGGTGTATCCCCAACCAACAATGATGACTTTCTGTCTCATGATCGTTTATGTTTATGACGCTGTATCCATTTCGAAGACTTCGCTCTTTCAAAAAGGTATTGGCACACATCGGTTTTCTTGTAGATGAGCAAGAGGGTGACAGGCACGCTGACGAGGCAGATCAAGGCATGCAGCACCAGGTCGACGACGGGCAGCCCCGTGACCATCACCCTGCAGAGCAGGTAGTCGGCGATTCCCACCACGGCCAATATGAGCATGTAGGTGAGGTTCTTCTTGTAATAATAGGATGCAGGCTTGAATCCTTTGTAACTGTATTTGTGGATGATGAAGGGGTCGATGAGGAAGTTTGTCAGTATGTCGGCTGTTATGGTGCCTATGATGACGCCACAGATGCCGATATGGTAACAAAGGATGATAGAGGTGAAAATGTTGATGAAGATGCCCATGAGAGGTCGATACCACGCTTGCCTGAAGGCTCCGGAGATGTTTCTCGCTTGTCCAAGGTTGACCTTAAGTCCAAAGAAGAGGCTCTCTATTCCCATCAAGAGTGGCAGCGGCTGTGGGATGATGTATTCCTTTCCCACCCATAGGTCGATCAATTCGTTGGAACAAATGGCGATACCTATGCAGGCCGTGCCTTTGAGCAAGATGGTGAGAAAGTTCATCGTCTCAAAGATCAAATAGTTCTTCTCGATGCTTTCCTTGGCATAAGCGTTGCCCATGCTCTCTTTCACACCACTATGGAAATGCTTGACAAATTGGTTGATGGTCAAGTAGATGAGAAAGTAGTTGGAATAGAGGCCCACCCATCGAAGGCCAAGGAAATAACTTATCACCAGGTTGTCGGTGGCCTTGAGCACCACGCCGTTCACCTTGTAAACCATCAGCGCGGCGCAGTCTTTCACAATTCCCCATTGCTCCTCTCGTGGCAGGCTTTCCTTCTCTTTCTTGAAGGCCCAAGGATACATCTTGGTGGCGATGATGGCGCATGTCCAGTTCTGGAAGATTCCCAGGATGATGACCACGCCGACATAAAGCATGAATTTTTCCGGTTTGCCTGAAATGAAGCCTAACGGACAAAGCAAGATGGCTATTTGAGTCCCCACGGTGATGACGTTGAAGATGAACCCCACCATGTGGAGGATGTATCTTTTCATGGCCGTCTTGACGACGACGGTGCGATAGGCGGAGAACAGGTAAGTGCTCACGCTCTGCATCAGGTAGAGGAAGAATACCAAGGGAGCGTTGATGCCCAATTCGTCCAATTTGTGGTAGTTCTTGATGAGCACGGGAAGTAGTGGTATCATCAAGATGCCAAGCAAAAGGAAAATGAACCCGATGGCTGTGTAGGCTCGTCTGAAAAATTTCACCAACATCTTGACACGCCGCTCGTCTTTCAACGCCATCGGCTTGTATAGCTTGAAGATGATGGCAGAGCCTACGCCCAATTCGGAAAGGGAGAGCAGGGTGAGTATGTTGCTGAACAAGCCGCCAATACCCAGGTATTCGGCTCCCAGCACATAGATGAACACCGTGCGGGAGGCAAAGCGCAACAAGGTGAGGGTGACTTGTCCGAACAAGCCCGTCGCCATGTTGAGCAAGGAATTCTTTGTCCTGGAATATTCTGCTACTTGCATGATGAAATGAGAGGTGTTCCTTCTATTTTCCCAATCTTCCTTTGTGACTTTTCCAAGGGGTGATAAAAAGAAAAAACGGGGACAAATGCCGCATGGCAACTGCCTCCCGCGTAGATGAGTTCACACCGTGATGCCTCCATGCGACATCTTCCCCATGATAAGTGTCATGAGGTCAGTGGTTTTGGTCGTTGACGTACCATTGGCGCAAGCGGCGAACCCCTTCGTCGATTTCAACCTTGTGATGCCATCCAAGGCGATGTATCTTGCTGACATCAGTTAGTTTGCGTGGAGTGCCGTCGGGCTTTGTCGCATCCCAACGCAACTCTCCCTTGAACCCTGTGGCTTCCACCACTTTGGTTGCCAACTCACGAATGGTCAGTTCCTTGCCTGAACCGATGTTGATGTGGCAGTTGCGAATCTCTGCCGATTGAGGGTCGTAAGTGTCGGAAAAATTGACATTCAGCAGCACGTATGCACTGGCGTCTGCCATATCCTCGCTCCATAGGAATTCGCGAAGCGGAGAACCTGTTCCCCACAGGGTGACGGCTTCGGCTGTGATGCCGTATTTGCCCAGGACGGCAAGCACCTCTTTCTCTGTGCTGCTGCCGTCCACACCTTCAACGGGGCGTTGGTCAAGGTCCCGCCTCACTGCGGCCCAGTCGCCTTCGTTGAGGCATTTGGCAAGGTGCACCTTGCGGATCATGGCAGGCAGCACATGGCTTCTCTCCAGATGGAAATTGTCATTGGGGCCATATAGGTTGGTGGGCATGACAGCAACGTAGTTGCAACCGTATTGGATGGCGAAACTCTCGCACATCTTCAATCCGGCTATCTTGGCTATGGCATATGGCTCGTTGGTGTATTCCAACTCGGAAGTGAGCAATGCCTCTTCATGAATGGGTTGAGGAGCCATTCGTGGATAGATGCAAGTGGAGCCAAGGAAGAGCAATTTGCCGACATCATGACGGAAACTCTCTCCAATGACGTTTTGCTGTATCTGAAGGTTTTGGTAGATGAAGTCGGCTCGGTATTTCAAGTTGGCCATGATGCCACCCACATGGGCGGCAGCAAGTACGACGGCGTCGGGGCGCTCTGCATCGAAGAATTGCTTCACCGCCGTTGCATCGAGCAAGTCGAGTTCTTTGTGTGTTCTGCCAATCAAGTTGGTGTAGCCGCGGGAGAGGAGATTGGACCAGATGGCGGAGCCCACGAGGCCCCGGTGCCCTGCTACATAGATCTTGGATTTCTTGTCAAGTGCCATATTGATGGGTTTTCCTTATTTCTTATACAGTTTGTTCACGAATTTCATATCGTGGTCGACCATGATTTTCACCAATTCACGGAATGGTGTCTTGCAGGGGTTCCATCCAAGTTGCTGGCGGGCTTTTGAGGGGTCGCCCAGCAATTGGTCCACCTCTGCCGGGCGGAAGTATTTGGGGTCAACCTCCACGATGACACGCCCGGTTGCGGTGTCGATGCCTTTTTCATTTACTCCCTCGCCTTCCCAAGACAGTTGGATGCCCACCGCCTCGAAGGCAAGTGTGGCAAACTCCCTTACGGTGTGGTATTCGCCTGTGGCGATGACGAAATCATCGGGTTCGGGTTGCTGCAGGATGAGCCACATGCACTCCACGTAATCACGGGCGTACCCCCAGTCGCGAAGGGAGTTGAGGTTGCCCAGGTATAGTTTGTCCTGGTGTCCTTGTACGATGCGTGCTGCTGCCAGCGTGATTTTTCGTGTGACGAAGTTTTCGCCCCTGCGCTCGCTCTCATGGTTGAAGAGGATGCCGTTGCAACAGTACATGCCGTAACTCTCGCGGTAGTTCTTCATGATCCAGTAGCCATAGAGTTTCGCAACGGCATAGGGCGAACGTGGGTAGAAAGGCGTTGTCTCCTTTTGGGGCACTTCCTGCACCTTGCCATACAATTCAGATGTGGAAGCCTGGTAGATGCGGCATTCCTTCTCCAGTCCGCAGATGCGCACGGCCTCAAGGAGGCGCAACACTCCGACGGCGTCGGTGTCGGCGGTGTATTCCGGTACGTCGAAAGACACTTTTACATGGCTCTGGGCTGCGAGGTTGTATATTTCTGTGGGCTTCACCTCTCCGATGATGCGGATGAGAGAGGAGGAGTCGGTCATGTCGGCCCAGTGCAGTTCCACCAGACGTTGTTTCTTCATGTCTCTCACCCATTCGTCGAGATAGAGATGCTCTATCCTTCCTGTGTTGAACGATGATGAACGGCGAAGCAGGCCATGCACTTCGTAACCTTTCTCAATGAGGAATTCCGCCAGGTAGGAACCGTCTTGCCCGGTGATGCCTGTGATGAGTGCTGTCTTTCTTGATAAGTTTGTCATAATTGTTCGGTGAATTGTTTGATTTTTTGCTCTTCGCTGAGTTTGCAAATGAGCAAGGTGTTGTCTTTCTCGGCTATGATATATCCGTCAAGACCTTGCACCACTACTTTGCGCTCTTCCGTGGTGTGGATGATGCAATTGTGTGTGTCGAAAAGCGAAATGTCGTTTCCTATCTTGCAGTTGCCATAGATGTCCTTGCCCGTCTGGGCCATCAAGGAACCCCATGTGCCCAAGTCGCTCCAACCGAAGTCGGCCGGGCAGACGAAAATCTCAGAGGCTTTCTCCATGATGGCATAATCGACGGAGATGCTTTCGCATTCAGGATAGTGCTTGTCTATCATCGGTTGCTCTTCTTCTGTCCCGTATATCGGAAGCATGTTCTCGAAGAGTTTGGCCATCGCTGGCTTGTATACCCGGAATGCATTGACGATGGTGTTCACGCTCCAGATGAAAATGCCTGCATTCCAGAAATAACTCTTGTTGCGGATGTATTTCTCTGCTGTGGCGGCATCAGGCTTCTCGCGGAAGGAGTCTACCCGGAATATTTCCTTGTTGCGTGCCGAACTGGTTGTGAGGTCGGCTTGTATGTATCCATAGCCGGTCTCTGGCCGTGTGGGCTTCATTCCAAGTGTGATGATGGAGTCGGTCTCGCCGGTGAATTTCATGCATGCTGTGACAACCCTTCGGAATTCGCTGCCATTGGTCACCACGTGGTCGCTTGGCGTCACCACAACGTTTGCCTTAGGGTCTTCTTTCTTGATGCGCCAACTGACATATGCGATGCACGGAGCCGTGTTGCGGCGGCATGGCTCCAGCAAGATGTGGTTGATGGGAACTTCTGGCAGTTGCTCATGCACGATGTCGGCGTATCTCACGTTGGTGACAATCCATACGTTAGATGAGTCGCAGACTCCCTCGAAGCGGTCGTAGGTGAGTTGGAGCAGCGTGCGCCCCACACCAAGCACGTCGATGAACTGCTTGGGCCTTTCTTCAGTGCTCATGGGCCAGAAGCGGCTGCCGACGCCGCCTGCCATGATGACGAGGTGGTTTCTTGATGATGCCATGGTTTTCGATTTTTGATGGGATGATAAGACTGGACGCCATGCTCACTCTGTTGTGGCTAGTCGTCCTTATGATGGGTTTTCCAACTGAGTTTCAGGTCGCGCAAAGGGCGCCAGATGATTTCGCTGGGATAATGGCTCAGCACCCTGAGGTTGTATTTCTCATAGATGAGAAACCTTTTGAAGTGGCCTTTCGTGGTGTCTAGTGCGGCCTTGCGGGTTTCTGCTTTTCCAAAATTGCCCATAAGCAACACCTCGCTGAGCAGGAACTCGCCTTCCTTCTCGTTGGGTTCAAACAGCAGGCAGTCCTCTTCCAACCCCAGGACGTTGTGCACGATGTACATGATGGCGCTGGTGAAATTCACCATCTTGAATTTCTTGATACGTGTGGCAAATTCCTTCTTGTCCTTTTCACTCATACCCTCTTCCTTGCATTTTTTCAGCAGGTAGTAATAGTCGATGATCTGCCTAAGGCCGATGCCGCTGTTTTGGACGTGGCGATACATGTGCAGGAGTTGGTAGAAGGCGTTGAACTCATTGGTAGGCACGAAAAACTTGTATTTCCCGTCATGGGTTCTCGCCAAATTGCCGAATTGTGAATCCTTCACCTCGTCGAAATATTTCCTCAACTTCTTGTCGACGAATGGGTTGAGCATGTAAGACGGTCGGAAATGGACCTCCACGGTTACTTCCTTGAACATGGGGAAGTCGACATGGAGGTTGGTCGGCTCCCTGTTATAATATTTGGTGGTGAACTCCAATATCTTTTCCCTGCCACCGTCAAGCCATATGTCGATGTCTCCAGGCGCCCGCAGGTAAGGGTCGGGATACATCAGCGCATTGCCCTGCCCTTTGAGGATGCAGTTGGGAAAACCATTCTCAAGAAACCATTCTGATGCTTTGTCGGCACGACTGAAAACCGTCTCGTTGAGTTTTCTCAATATATGTGATTCAAACACCCATTCCATGACATCGTCGTCGGAGGGTTTGTTGCCAAGAAAGTCCTCGGGGCGCACTTTCCCGTCTTGGGCAAGAACGGTCCTCGCATATACGCCTTGTATCGTTTGTTTCTTGGCGAATACGAGTAGTTCGCTCCATTTGATGTCTTTGACACATTCCGGCATGTCTTTTCCGCTAAGGCAGAATTTCAGAAACTCTATGTATTTTTTCTCTTCCATTTATGGTAGTTGGTCAATATCAATAATATGGTAAAATGGGTTGTCTGCAAAGTGTTGACGTTCACCACCTCTCGGCATTAAAGCAATATAATAATGTTAATGATTGATGATTTTTTTGAAGGTCAGCAGGATGATTTTGAAATACTCGGTGAGGGTGGGGTTGTTGATGTATTTCAGGTTGAACTCAATCTTCTTGGGCATGATAACCTCGATGTACATTCGTTCGGGGTCGCTCGACTGTCCCAGAATCTCGTTCTCGTCGGAGAATTCTATCGAGGCATAGTCGGTGATGCCTGGACGAACACTCAGCACCACCCGTTGCTCCGGTGTGTAAAGCCTCACATATTTCTCCACTTCGGGACGTGGACCCACAAGGCTCATGTCGCCGATGATCACATTCCACAACTGAGGGAGTTCGTCTAACTTGTATTTCCTCAGATAATAACCTTCCTTCGTAATCCTTGTGTCGTGGCCGCCTACGGTGATGAGAGTGTCGCGGTCGGAGCCTGTCCGCATGGTGCGGAACTTGTAAAGATTGAATGCCCTGCCATCCTTGCCTATGCGTTTCTGGGAATAGAATCCCGGTCCCTTGCTGCCGCATCTGATGACGACGTAGATGAAAAGGAACAGCGGGGAGAAGACAGTCAGTCCCAGGCTGGAGAGCAGGATGTCGAAGAATCGTTTCATCGGGTCGGGCGGGCAAACGTCTTCTCATAGGCTTCCTTCACCGCCTTGATGACGATGTCCACTTTCTCGTTGTCGAGTTGCGGATATACAGGAAGTGAGATTTCGTGCTCGAAATGCTGGTATGCTTTTGGGTAGTCGGCGATGTTGTAACCCAGTTCCTTGTAATAGGTGAGCAGTGGAAGTGGGACGAAATGCACGTTCACTGCCACTTCGTTGCGTGCCACTTCGCTGATGATGGCATCCCGTTGTGCTTCGGTGGCTCCTTTCACGCGTAATGGGTATATGTGGTATGAACACTCGAAAGTGCTGCTTTTCGACGGGGGGAGTATGGCCCAGTCGCAAGCGGCAAAGGCTTCATCATAACGCTTGAAGATGCGTTTGCGCTCGGCAAGGAGTTTGTCGTATTGCCTGATTTGAGCCAGGCCAATGGCGGCGTTGATGTCGGCCATGTTGACTTTCATCCCTTTTCCCACGATGTCATAGCGCCAACCGCCTGCCTGGCTCTTGGTGAAGGCGTCCTTGGTCTGGCAGTTGAGTGACATCAGCCTCATTTGCTTGTAAAGTTGCTCGTTGTCGAAAGGCTCAGGCAGGTTGAAGCAAATCATTCCTCCCTCTGCGGTGGTGATGTTCTTCACCGCGTGAAGGGAGAAAACGTTGATGTCGCTCTCACTGCCTGTGTGGTGTCCGTTGATCCATGCTCCCAGTGAATGGGCGGAGTCGCTGAGCACCAGTATGCGTCCCAACCGTGATTGGACATCATTTTCGGGTGTGTACATCTGGCATATGGAAGGCTCTTTCACCAGCGACATGATGGCTGGGTAGTCGCATGGATATCCACCGATATCGACGGGGATGATGGCTTTTGTCTTAGGCGTGATGGCTTTGCGGATGGCATCTACGGAGATGTTGAAGTCTTCGCCAGAGTCAACCATCACCACCTTTCCGCCCGCCCACATCACAGCCATGGCAGTGGCGCAGTAGGTGTATGCTGGTATGATGACTTCGTCGTCGGCTTTCAGTCCCAACCACCTCAGCATCATGATGGTTCCTGACGTCCAGGAGTTGACGCCAAGTGCGGCCTTGGTGCCCGTTAGTTTCATGACTTCGGCTTCGAGTGCTTTTACCTTGGGACCGGTGGTGATCCATCCAGAGCGGAGTGAATCAACCACTTCGTTGACAACACTGTCGTCGACGTATGGGGGAGAGAAGGGTATCTTCATTCTGTTATGGTTGCTTATGGTTTGTTTTCTTATACAATATGGTTTCCTCCATGAAAGGGGGCCGTTGAGGTATGGCTCATTCCACCCTTACCCATTCAGGGTCGAGGATGTCGATGTCGCAGTTTCGCCAAAGCCACGTGGTTGGTGCGTAGATGTGCTCTGCGCGCCGGTTGAGAAAGGCTCCCCACCAGCTGAAGGTGCTGTTGGCTATCACCAATTGGCGGCAATGCGTCATGAGAAACATGTCCCAGCAACTGTCTGAGCCTTTGTTCCCATCCACAAAGACGACCTCTTGGTCCTTGCACATTGCTGGGATGTTCTCGCGGCACCATGCGATGTCGTTGGAGAACACGAACAGTGTGTGTGTGCGCCCGTCGTTAGTCGCCTTGTCAATGGCTTTCCTATAGTATGCAGGTGTGCATATGCCGTTGAATTCCGGGGCGTTTTTGTAATCGCCACGTCTCACATGCAGTCCTATGCTGTCGCATCGCTCGATGAGGGCTGTCATCTTGGAGTTGTATTCGTTTGGGCGAGGCGGGGTGAATAGTTGGTGCAGCAGTGGCTTCATACCCTTGTAATAGGAATGGCTCTGCCAATAGCCCTCATAGTAGCAGTCGCCGGTGCGCAGCACGGCGTCGTTACGGGTGAAGTTCTCGCTCAATGGCTCCACATATTCCGTGGACAGGCGTGGGAGGAAGCGGCGTGCCACTCGGGAGAGCACGTAGTTGGGGATGTATCTCGTCACTCTGCGAAGGTCAGGCTTGCCGGCCACAGGGAGAGTCGCGTTGGAAAAGATATGGTTGATCTCATATCCGTTGTGAAGGTTGACGGAGCCGAATTCCTTGAAAAACAGTGTGTTGTAGTGGTGGGTGTCTACCATCACCGTGTCATTGGGAAAATGCTGCTGAAGCATCGTCGCAAAGGCATACTGGAACATTTGGTTGCCCAGGCCGCCTGCCATGTTCACGATCTTCACATTTTGGGGCATATCCTCGGCTTATTGGAATAGTTTGGTGAAACTGTTCTTGTCGAAAAGGTCGTAGTTGTTGTGGATGTCTGTAAGGCGTGCGGCATCCAGCATGCATTGAGCCAATTCGTCGGGTGCTTCCGTTGCGCAGTAATAGCCGTTGACGCCAGGGTTCACCAACTTCTTGATGATGGGGACGCAGGTGGTGCAAGCGATGGGTTTGTTGAAACACATCGCTTCCAGAAGCACGTTGGGGAAGCCCTCCATGCGGGAAGACAGGACGAAGACGTCGCAGTATTTCATATAAGGATAGGGATTCTCCTTGAATCCTACAATGTTGATGCTCTCGTCGATGTCCAGATGGGAGAGCAGGTTGCGGGCGTAGTCGTTGTCGTTCCGACCCACGATGGTGAGACGAGCGGAAGGGGTTTGTGCCTTGACCTTCTTGAATGCTGCAACCAAGGTCTCTATGCTCTTGGCGTAGGAGATGTTGCCTACGGTGAGGTAATGGGGGCCGGCGCCTTCAAAAGGACTGGGTTGGCCTTCCGCAGATGAGAGGATGTATGCCTTGTCGATGGGGTTGTTGATGGTCAGCACCTTCTCCTCGGGCAAATGGTAATATTGGAGGATTTGGCTGCGCATCGTGTCGGTTTGGGCTATCACCTTCTTCGCGTATGGGAGAAGCCAGCGGCTGACAACGTGGATGACTCTCCATTTCTGCCAGATGAATCCGCTGTAAAGCTTGTTCTTGGGCATGGTGGGCATCCTCACGATGACAGGAAGCCCCAGGCGTTTGCCTGTCAGCAGTGTGGCGATGGAGGTGTGCTCAGTGCTGGAGAAAAGTATGGCGTCGCTCCTGTCGGAAAAAAGGCGCTTCAGCTTGGGAATGGCGAAGAGAACCCTGCGGCAATGTAGGAATTCTACTTCGAATTCGGGTATCAGCCACGTGCGCATCTCTCCTTGCTCGCCGCCCAAGCATACGAATTTGACAGCGTACCCCTCTTCCTTGAGGATGCGGGCCAGGGTGATGGCGACACGCTCGGCACCACCGGCACAAAGGTCGGGCAGAATGAAATAGCAGGTCATTTTATTTCAGGATATCGCTGTTTCATCTGCTGTATATGGAGGAAAAACACAATGAAATTGAAAAAGGTTCGCTTGGTGTAATAGGAGACAGCCCCCCAGTCTGTGGTCAAAATAAGGAACATCCATACGAGAAAAAGGATGACTGATGGGTCTTTCTTCACATATTTGAGCTCATTGGTCAAAAGGTAAACGTGTATGCTGTAATAGGAAATGAGAGCAAACAAACCACCGCAGGCCGCCAACTCCGCGTAGTTGCAGTGAAGATAAGTCCTGTGTGCACTACCTGCATTGGAAAGAATAAGTGGGGCGTTGTTGATGCCGACACCCAGCAAGGGAGTCTTGAGGAATTGTTCCCAACCCACTTGCCTGTAATAGGCACGAAGAGAGGTGGAACTGTCCACTTCGCCTTCTCCCGTGAGGGAATTCACAAAACCCATCATTCGCTCGTAGGCTCCGTGGAACATGCCTGTGCTGGAAAGCAAGTCCAACAAGATCAAAATGCCGAAGGCTATGAAGATAAAGCGTACGAAAGGCAGCAAGTTGTGGCGGGGACCGGTGCGGGATTTGAACCAGAAGAGCAGCATTGGACCCATGATGGCCATGAAAATGGCCTTTCGGCTCTGGGTCGCGCCAATGATGATGATGGCGAGGATGATGAATACGATATCCTTCCGGTGTTTCTCAAAAAGATGCAGGTAAATATGAAACATCATCACCAACGCGGCCATCATTCCCAACACGTTCACATTGATGAAAGAGTTGCTTATGCGCATCGAGTCTTCCGACATGGAGAGGATGCGGCCGACACCATAGAAGAAAAAACTATAGACAATAACAACATAACCTCCACACAACATAGTCTTTATCAACGTGTTCACATTGTCTTTCATCGGGGAGAATGCCGCATAGAACGCGCTCATCACCATGAGGCTTTGAACTAGACCATTGGCTACGGTAAGCGTGTAATAACCATTGAGAGCCCAGAAGGTGGTGGCATAGCAGTATAGTATGAATATGAGAAAGAACAGGTGATAAGGGGCGAAGGTGAACTTCAGGTTGTTGATGCCAATGACGAAAATGGCCAAACCTAATGCGATGGGAGCTCCTGCTGGAGTGTTCTCAAATAAGAACAAGTTCACATACAAGCAAAAGGTGGCTATGATGGTCGCCTTTTCTTTAAAACTATATTGGTTGAGCATAAAATGCTTGGTTGATGCTTGGAATCAATTTGACATTGTGGCTTTGGTTGATAGCACAATCTACCCACCTCGCCTATGATACATAGGCGAAGAACATACCGGTAAATCATGTCTATTGCCAAAACCGCCTCGGAGAGAGGATGCTCATTAAACTGCCAATCCTTTGGCTGCCATAAAGAACAAGGCTATCCAACAAGGTATCTTGGTTCACTCATTTCCAACTCTCGCAGTATCTGCAATCGACTCCTATTATACAATATGGGTGCAAAGGTATAGAAAAAACATGAAAAGTCGAAGAAAATTGTGTTTTTTGTTCTATAACAGTTTTTTTTTTGCTCTTTTCTCAGACTATCGTATGTGTTTCACGGGATTTGTATTACCTTTGCAAAAAAACAGGAAATGAAAGAGAGTTGTTATATTTTCGTAAGGAGCAAATTTTATGGCTTCAACGAGGCTGTACGTGATTTTTCAGAAAAATACAGATTTTTTTTCCCCTTTTATAAAAATGTGTTTTTGCCCTTGGAGACAATGTTGTATCGTGCGGGCAACTATAGGTTGGTTCCTGGTTTCAAGGAAGAATTGGAAAAGGCCTTGGACAGGTATTTGCCTGAAGAAGAACGCCGAAACCCGGAATTATGCGATAAGTTGTCGAAAGACATTCTCAAGGCTCATTTCCTTGACCGTATGAATCCAGAGGAATATTTCCTCTATGGTTTCCGTGACAAGAATTATACAGAACGTCGGCAATGGCTTTCCGACAGAAGCATGGTTATTCTGCTGAACAAGAAAATAGGAAGGTCTGTTTTTCATGATTTGATAAACAAGGATACCTTTTATGAATTGACCAAGGAATACTTTCATCGCGAAGTGCTTGTTGTAAACGAACAGATGCATTTCGACGATTTCCTCGCCTTTGCCCAACGTCAGAAACGCTATATCCTAAAACCTCTCAAGGGGGCATATGGCCGCCATACGTTTATATCCTCTGCCACTACGAATGAAGAAGTGAGCAAACTATTAGAACAACTTCTTTCTCGAGGAAGTTGGATGGCGGAAGAACTCATCATCCAACATCCTGCGACTGCGGTTTGGAATCCATCTAGTGTAAATACCGTTCGTGTACCGTCTTTCCTTACAACAGATGGTGTGCGTATTTTACAACCTTTTTTCCGAACGGGTCGAAAGGGGTCGGTGGTCGATAATGCGGGTCTTGGAGGTATCTTTGCCGTTTTCGACCAGGACACCGGTGTCATCATTTCGGACGGTGTGGATGAGCATGGAGGCCGTTTCCCGCAACATCCCGACTCTGGTGTCACTTTTAAAGGTTGGCAAGTGCCACAGTGGGATGACCTAAAGGAATTGGTCGCCAAAATTCATCATTCTTTGCCTTCCTGTCACCGATATGTGGGTTTTGATTTTGCACTTACGGAGAAAGGTTGGGTGCTTATTGAGGGCAATTGGGGGCAGATGGTTGGACAAATGGCAGAATTAAGAGGTATTCGCTATGAATTTATATCCTATTTGGGGTGATATGCTTCAATGATATAATAGGCTCCTTTCTTTTGTCCTTCATCCTTTCGTTTTCCTCTCACTTGTTTGCACCTTTGGTGAGAGATGGTGTTTCAAGTTACAAATCAATAAAACCAATGATAAAGATAATTGTGGCAGGCGACTATGCGCCTACGGGAAGAGTGGGGAAACTGGTCGAAGAGAGGCAGTATGAACAGGTGTTTGGAGAGGTGCGGAAATTGTGTGAAAGGTATGATTACAACCTTGCCAATTTCGAATGCGCCGTCTGGCCTCAAACACCTTGCCCCATAGTCAAGAACGGGCCACACATGGCTTGTCATGCCAATGGAGTGGAAATGCTGGCTTATGCTGGGTTCCATTGTGCATGCCTGGCCAACAACCATTTTTATGATTATGGCGATGACGGGGTAAGTTCCAGCTTGGATGTGCTTGGCAAATACCATTTGGACCATGTGGGGGGGGGAGCCAACTTGAAGGAGGCCTCGTCAACCCTGTTCAAGAAGGTGAAAGGTGAGACATTGGCTGTCATCAATTGCACGGAGCATGAGTTCAGCATTGCAACCAACATGTCGGGAGGAGCCAATCCCCTCAACCCCATTGCACAGTATCATGCCATCAAGGAAGCAAGAGAGAAAGCCGACCATGTCTTGGTGATTGTCCACGGAGGCGTGGAAGGATATGGAATGCCTACTCCAAGAATGGTTGAAACCTATCGCTTTTTCGTTGACCTCGGGGCTGACGCCGTGGTCAATCATCATCAACATTGCTACAGCGGCTATGAAACATACAAAGGAAAACCAATCTTTTATGGGCTGGGAAACTTATGTATGGAAATGCCCAATAGCAGGATCAAGAAATGGGAGGAAGGATATGCCGTGGGGCTTTCTTTTGATGCAGGGAAGGTTGATTTCAAGATTTTTCCTTATGTGGAATGCAAGGAAACACCCGACATCCGTTTCATGGAAGGGGAGAAGTTGGGATTGTTTGAAGAGAGCCTCAAGCAAATCAATCAGGTGATTGCTTCACCTCAGGCGTTGGAGGAAGCGTATTTGAAATACTTGGAGAGGGTGGATGAGCTTTATCACGCTCTCTTCACTCCCTATGCTGGAAGATGGATGGAGGCTTTATGTGAGAAGAGGCTGCTCCCCACACTCTTCCCCAAGGCGAAATGGCCGAAGTTGCTCAATTTGATAGAGTGCGAGTCGCATAGGGAAAAGTTGACTCACTTTATCAGGAACAGACTGAAAAAACAATAAGAGGAGTGTCTTTCACCGAAAAGGGTGGACTTTATGGGATACGGTAAGAGTCCCGTCCCTACCATGCCTATGTCAAATCAAGGCGTTTCAACAGGTCGGGGGTCACTACGTGGTTGGTGTCGTAACGCATGCATTCCGACTGGCAGGTCCTGCCCATCTCCAGGGCTTTCTCCGGGTTGAGGATGAGGCTTTCCATCGCTGAGGCCAATTTTGAAGCATTCCTGTTTTCCACAATGATGCCTGTCTCGCCATCTCTCACTATCTCGCTGTTCAGACTCCAGTCGGTGGCTATCACGGGAAGGCCGGCGATGAAGGCGTCGATGAATATGCCGGCAAATCCTTCGCCATAGAAGAATGTGGGGAACAGCATGGCATCGTAACTTGCCAACACCTCATAATTTGACTTGTCGAGCAATTGGAGGAAACCTTTGTATTCCACATTGGGGAGTGCCTCCGTCTCTTGCATGAAACGTTCTTTATAGACATCGGCTATCGAACCGTAATAGTCGATGGTGTAGGACGATGCATAGCCCTTCTCGTTCAATATGGTGGCGGCCTTGTTGATGTAGCTGCAGCCCTTGTCCTCGGCTATGCGTGACAAGAAGACAAACTTGACGGGAAGGGAGGCTTGGGTGCGACTCTTGGGAGGGATGTAATCGATGGGCTTGAAATTGGGGAGTGTCATCACGTTGCCAAGACCACATATGCGAAGCGTTTCTTCCATGCGCTTGCCTTCAACGATGATGTGTTTCGCATTGGCATAGGGCTTGATGCTTAACACATTGCTTATCAACAAGTTGGGGAAGTCGCCTCCCACAACCCAGTAGATGATGTCGGATACGCCAAGAAACCGCATGGCCTTGAGCAGCTTGTAGGCTCCCGCAGAACTCGCAGAGATGATGAACTTGCTCTTACGGTGAAGTATCATCTGCAAGATGGCAGACAGCGTTTTCCATAGCGACTGCCTGCAGGCGTTCGTGTCAATGACTCGAAGGGGAACCGACAACTTTTGAAGATGGTGGGTGAGATGAAGGTTCTTCAGGCTGTCGCCACCTATCATGCCGCCTTCCTTGCCCAAAGGACCTATGAAATATACATGCTTGCTCATGGGGCCATCAGTTGAAGGTAAGCATTGACGAACTTGTCGGAAGAAAACAATTCGAGAGCCCTCTTGCGGTTGCCGGAGCCAATGGCTTCCAATTGCTTGTCATCGAGGTTGCAGAACATCTCAATCTTCTCTTTCATGTCTTCCACACTGAAAGGGTCGAATACCAGGTTGCCGGCATCTTCACCCACGATGTAATTGTTGTCGCATACGTTGCCGCAAAGCACGGGGATGCCGCAACTCATCGCTTCTCCTATCACGTTGGGGAAACCCTCGTAGGTGGAAGGAAGGCAGAAACCGTCGTATTGGTTGTATAATTCTTCCACATGGGAGATGGGGTTGTAGATGTGGAGGATGTCGCAAACGCCAAGCGACTCCATCTGCCGCTTGCAACGTGAAAGGTAGGGCTCTGTAGGCTGGCCATACCAATCGACTTTGAGTAGGAAACCGTCGTCCCTCACCTTGCGCAAGGCTTCGATAAACCGCAGCATGTTTTTCTGGGGAGCAACCCTTGCCACCACCAACAAGCGTTTCTCAGTGGAGGATTTATCGTGGCGGATTGGCTTGAATTGGTTGGTGTCCAAATAGTTGTGTATGACGTGAGTCTTCTTTGCCAAATGAGGTACACGCTTGATTACAAAATTGTATTTCGACGTGGAATTGCACACCACATGGTCGGCTGCACGATACAATTGGAACCGCAACCATTCACGAAAACGTATCTTGTGGGTGGCATTCCTCTCAGAGACAATCAGCAAGAAACGATGAAGTATGCGAAGGGTGCACAATATCATCGATGCCGACTCTGAGAACGAAACCACGCAATATGGGGAATGCGATTTGATGGTTTCCCAAAATGCTGCTATCCTGGCCAACTTGCCTTGGGCCGATTCGAGAAACACATGCTCTATGCCAAGAGAGTTCAGGCATTCTGCATAAAAGTCGTCGGGATGATAAGTGACGAAAACGGGATCATGACCTCTTGCTTTCAGCAAGGAAGCCAAGGCGATGAGTTGCCTTTGTGCGCCTCCCGCCTCAAGACTCTCGATGAAGCAAAGTATGGTCTTGCCCGTCGCCATATGGTATCCTTTAATGATTTCCCTTTGTTGGTCTATGATGCTATCTGGATGAATGGATGTCACCTGTCAAGGGTGTAAGAAAGAGACTTCCTGCCCAGAAGGCCCTTGAGATAACCTGTCCCGTAGGCGAAATGGATGCAGATGAATGTCAGTGGCACCAGAAGGAGCAAGCCTGCCCTCTTGTGCTTGAACGTCTCTATGATGCCAATGATGAAGATGATGGCAAGATACAACAACAGGATGGGGAACACCACATAGCGGACTACAGGGACGAAGATGCTCAACAACAATCCCAATATGACGAATGCGACAAAAGATGGAGGGGCGAACTGCCTGTATGACACGGCATTGCCTACCTTCTTGTTGACAAGAGGCTTCCATAGACCATATTGGTAGAACATCTTGATCATCCGGTCCAGGCGGTCGCGTGCCATGTAGCGCATTTCCACTTCGGGTATCAGGTATATCTTGCCGCCTTGGCGGGTGATACGACCGTTCAGTTCCTCGTCCTCGTTGCGAAGCATGTCCTCGTCGAAAAGCCCCACCTTGTCGAATACCTCTCTCTTGAAACAGCCGAAGGGGACCGTGTCTGTCTCGGTGATGCTTTCACAACCAATCTTGTGCAGTGACGGGCCTGTCCCGAATGGATGGCTGGAGCAGATGGCTATGGCAAGGCACTGCGTGGAGTCGTTGGCAGGAGTGGTGATCCAAACCCCACCAACGTTCCAAGCATCCAACTCCAACAGCTTGCCCACCAGTGTGGAAACATAGTGCGGGGGATAGATGCAGTGGCTGTCGGTCCTCACGATGATGTCGCCCTTGGCAGCCTTGATGCCCAGGTTGAGCGCGCATGGCACGTTCTTCTTGTGGTTTTCCAACAATTTGATGCGCTGGTCCTCTTCGCACATGCGCCTGATGATGTCAGGGGTGCCATCGGTGCTCATGCCGTCAACCACGAAAATCTCCATCTTGTCGGAGGGGTAGTCTTGTTTGGTTAAAGACCTGAGGCAGTTTTCTATATGTTTGGCTTCATTGAGCACCGGTATCACAACCGATACGAAATGGGCGTCTGATATGGCTTGCATATGTTTTCGTTGGTTTCAGTTAAAAACAATAATCACATGAAGGTCAGTTGCAATGGATGGCTTCTAATGCCTCCATGGGGGCATCCCATGGCAACTTCAGCTGATGAAAGATGGCATCATCATGTTGTAGCGTATTCATCATGTGCTTTGTTTTTATATTATGAAAGATAAAATGCATTTCCAGTCTGTATAAATAACCGCAACTCCTCTCCTGCTTGCAAGTTGTCAAGAAGAAGAGTGAGGGCGTGGGGTGTCGTATTACTACATACTTGCTATTGATGTGCAAAATTAATGTTTTTTTGATTACAAAACAAGTTTTTTCGTGAAAATTCAACCGCACTGATACAAAAAATGAAAGGCTTTCATTTGGAAATGCAATGCTTATGGTTCATTCCAACAACAGGGCGTGCTCGTCGGCCTCCTTGCCTGTCGCTTTCCAACCGGTGATTTGCATGAGAGTGTAAATCAGTTCGCCCGTGTTGAAAGGACGGTCGATGGAGCGTTCCAACTTCTCCACCTGCTCTGGGTATGCAGTCCTGTAACGCTCTGGTATATAGATGAAAAAGGGTATCTTGCAGCAGACATCCCATGACTCCTGAACAGGCTCCCTCACGTGCCCGCAATAGTTCGGGTCGGTCTCATACAAGTCAAGACCGTGGTCGGGGAAATAGAACAGCAGCGCCTCCTTGTCCTTGTAGATGTCGAAGATGGAAGCCACCACATGGTCGTTGAAACGAGTGGCATTGTCATATTGAGCCATGAACAAGCGTTGGTGGGGCTGATAGTCGGTGTAGTCTTCTGGCTTGAAATATTCCCATGATGCGGGATAACGCCATCTGAACGACTCATGTTGCCCCATCAAGTTGATAATCGTGATCGACGGGGTGGAATCGTTGGAGGCGAAAGTGCGGATGGTGGGGAGTAACTCACTATCTTGGTTGGTCTTAGCCACATCCTTGTGCTGGCAGGCAAACCATACCGTGTCGCAGAGGTCGGCGTATGTGGCCTGTGCGTTCTCGTGGATGCCATGGTCTTTCTGGTTGGATATCCAACGGGTGTGGTATTTCTGGCAGAACACGTCGAAAAACGTGTCGTGGTTGTACCAGTCGGTATCGTTGCCATCACCAAAAGAGAAGATGGTCTTGAAGGCTATATGAGTGAAGGGGGCGGGAGCAGTGGCATTGGAGAAAACAAGCAGTTGGCCTGTCGAGGCGAGTTCTGCAAGCTTGGGGTTGGTGGGCCGCTTGTAGCCGTAGATGGAGGAGTGTGACTTGGAGAAGGACTCGCCGATGATGATGACGATGTGCTTGGGATGCTCGCTTGTCGTCTCCGTCAAGGGAAGGTCGTGGCGATTCTCGGCCACCTTGCCGAACGGTTCATACATCCTCGCGATGACGACATATTTCAGCGGTACGATGCGTGCGCACCATTCGCGCATCTCACGTTTCAACGATGGGAAACAGAAGATGGCCACCACCAAGAACACGATGGAGCACACGCGCGACACACCCATAGGTGGCTGAAGCTTGGGCCGCTTGCATAGGTAAAGAATGCAAACCAGCAACAATGCGCCTGTCCATAGCAACACTTTCCATAAGGGGAAATAGAACTCGAAAAACTCAGACGCTTCTTCCTTGTTGGTGCCAAGTATCAGATAGAACGTGTCGATGGTCACAAATTGACAGTTGGCAAGGTAACTGCCGAAACTCAGACCGAAGTCAAATAGCGTGAACGCAAAGAACATGTGCATCAGTATCTTGCCCCATTTGCTTATTTGAGAGGCAAGAAAGAAAAAGGCACCCATTACAAAAATGGTGTCTGTTATCAAATAGCCGTATTTCCTGTTGGAGCCAGATAATGCGAGGCTTGAAGGAAGTGCCACGGCTATGGCGATGACAAGCATCTGCCTCCAATTCTCACGAAAGAATACGGCTAAACGGTCTAACATTTTTCTCATATACCTTGATTTAGCGTGCAAAAGTACAAACTTTATTCATTTCCTCCAAATGTAGTCCTTGAATAGAGCAACCACACGATGTGGTAATGAAGGAGGGGTCAGGGGGCGCCGTCTTCCTTCAGACACCCCTCTTCGATGAGTTTTTCCATCAACAAACGTGTGTACGTGGCTGCACCAAGGGTGTTCAGGTGGTTGGTATCCCTGAAATACTTGGGGACGCCCACAAATCTTGGGTCATTGCTGAAGTCATAGAAAGGAATGTCATATTTTTTGCAGATGTCTATGACTGGCTTGAATGATTCCGTGTTCATACCGTCGAAGATGGGTGAAGCCGCAAACACCAATCTTGTGGAACCCTTCTCTTGGATGAATTTTTCAAAATAACGCAACTTCAGAGAATCAAAAGTCAAGGCACGGGAAAACCTTGGTTTGTCATACACTTTCTTAGGCTTGATGGTCCTGTCTATCGGAATGAAACCGTCGGACGTGGTTTCGGTGTATGGATAGACATAATCGGCTGTCAACTCCGCGAATGTGGAATTGTAGCGATACATATGGCTGAGCATTTTGCATCTTTCCGTGCTATCCACGTCATGGAAGAGCGTCTGGATATCCTCATCGTCATCATAAAACCTTCGCAAGAGACCTAAGTATCTATGGTTGTCACCTTTGAAGAGGTCATATTGAGGTGAAATGTCGTAAATGACCAACTGGGGGTGGTAACGCTGACTGATAAGTTCCCACCAAGCGTAGAAAAGCAATATGCCATGCCCATCTTCTCCGCAGTTGAAACAAGAGAGGCCTGTTATGTCGGTCACTACCTTTGGGTCGTAATGATAACGGGCCCTTGAAGATCCCATGACCAATACATCCTCGGTGATTTGGTTGGCGAGGTGATTACGATGAAACGTCATGCCTCCCTTTGGATGTACGGACAGATAATGGAGTGCCATGCCTGCCATGCGGTCGATGACAAACATGAATGCCAGAAAGAGCAGGGTCCTAATGATGAATTTCCGCATGTTTTTAGAAATTAGCGTAAATGAACTGGTCGGCTCCGAAGACCCCAGCCAGCAGGATGCTCGACAGCACGATGGCATAGGTGCACCATCTCACAGCCACATGGCGACTATGGAATGCACGGATATTCGTGAATTCATCGCACACTTCCTTTATCAACAACAGGATGATGGCAAAAAGAGTGAATGACACGCTGGGGATATCGATTGTCAAACCCATCGGTTGTGAGAAATCAAATATTTTCAAGGTTAATGCCCAGGCGTCTGTGAGTGTGGGCATACGGAAGTAAATAAAGGAAAAGTTGATGAACAAAAAAGTGATGAGGATTTTCACGCCCCTGCCGAAAGGACCGTAATTGCACTTTTGCTGTCCGAGCATCTTCTCCACCACTTGTGCCAATCCGTGGAGCAAGCCCCATACGACATAAGTCCAGTTGGCGCCATGCCATATGCCGCTGACAAGGAAGGTGACAATGATGTTGAAATAGTTTCTGGACTTGCTGCAACGACTGCCACCCAATGGTATGTAAACATAGTCCTTCAGCCAGAGGCCAAGCGAAATGTGCCATCTCCTCCAAAAGTCAGTGACACTATAGGAGAAAAAGGGCCTACGGAAATTCTCAAGCAAATCAAACCCTAGTGTCTTACCCACTCCGATGGCCATCAATGAATAGCCGGCGAAATCGGCATAGATTTGGAATGTATAAAAAAGAAGAGCCAAAGCACAAGTGGCACCATTGTGAGATGTGTAATTGTTTAAGATGAAAATGACATATATCGACGCTCGGTCGGCAAGCACCACTTTCATAAACATACCCCAAAGCAGCATCTTCATTCCTTCCACGGCTTTTGTGTAGTCGAAATATGGACGGAGGGAGCGTATTTGTGGAATGAGCAACGAGGCCTTGTTGATGGGTCCCGAGACAATGGACGGGAAGAAGGATACGAAGAGTGCATAAATGAGGAAGTTACGTTCCTCTTCTATTCTCCTGTAATACACATCAAACAAGTAACCCAATGCCTGGAAGGTGAAAAATGATATTCCCACTGGTGCAACCAAGCTGAGATCAGACATATGGATATCGATGCCAATGTACAAAAATGCTTTGGAGATGTTGTCGTTGATGAAATTGAAATACTTGAAAAACAACAGGGGCGACAATGACAGCAGGGTGCCTGTTACAGCGATGGCTTTGCGATTGCGAGAGCCCTTCAGCATGCGCGCCGTGAAATATGTGGATAGTGTGACTGCCAAAAGAATGAGAGCGTAAACAGGTTTCCAACACATGTAGAGTGCATAACTCAACACTAGCAAGAACACATTGCGAGCCGTCTTCCAGCTTGCTGGAATGGCATAGTAGAGAAGGAAAAGAAACGGATAAATCAGTATGAACAGAAAAGAATTGAAAATCATGTCACGTCCTTGTTGAGCTTGCAAAATTAAACATTATACTTAAAACCTACAAGTTTTGATGTTGTTTTTTTAAACAAAACGTATGAAAACGCACCATGGGGAAGGCAAATGAAACCTAACCTGCATCGTTCATTACGTTTCGCTTTCTTTGCCAAGAGGTCTCGTCCAACAATCGGTGCGCATATCCCCTCCCTTGGGGAGGGGCTTTGATTAAAAGTCGAATCCAACAAATTGGACACCCTATTAAACAACTCTGAAAAATGATGTCAAATAAAATGGTCCGCCGATTATTTGGTTGACTATTTAGCTGATTATCAGCCTTTTTGTGCGATTTGTTAATGTTAATCAAGTGTGTAGAGCTCAGTTTGGCATTATCGTAGGATTTTTATCTCCAAAAAACATTTTTAACATATTAGAGTCCTTTTTAGAAAAATAATGGAGTAACTTTGCATCCGCTAACTCACACCGTGCCAACTTTATAAAAGATCGGAGCGGCAAAAATGTGAGAGCACTACATTAAGGAAATGCGTCGCCGACGCTTTGTTTCTGCACTTTTGATGCTTCCAAAGTCAAAAACAAGTCTAAAGCATTGCAGAGGTTAGTGCTACGCTTAGTCATATACTGATTCCGTTGGTGTGCAGATGGCTACCAATTGCCTTCATGCCAAACTTTAGGGGTGTAATATATATGCCAATAGCATGGCCGATACTACGAACGTTTCACTTGTTTAGCCTGTGGAGACTCTCATAATGGAGAACAAGAAGAAGCCAGATACCCTGCTTTCCTTTTGTAGTTAAAGGCACAACATTATAACTGTCTGCTCTTGGGTATTTGACGGACGCATAAACGAAATGGAATGAAAAGAACTGTTAATGTTTTGTGGACTGGTGGACTTGATAGTACATGTAGAATAGCAGAATTATCAAAACATGATGTGATAATTCAGCCTTATTATATACTTGACCCAACAAGAGGGTCGATTAAAGAAGAATTGAAGGCGATTAAAACAATAACTAATATCATAAGAAATGATACTGAAACAAAATGTGATTTGATGGATGTCTCCATCATCAATATGGAAACAATCCAAGATGACAATGAGATTACAAAAGCATGGGAATTATTCAATCATAAGTATAAACTGGGAAGCCAGTATGATTGGCTGGCAAGGTTTGCAAAGCAAAATAATTTGGTCTTAGAAATAGGTATAGAAGGCAGTGAACGTAGTAAAGCTAGGAATACTATCACAAAGGAATGTGAATTAATCCTAGATAAGGCAGAAGGACTATCAGAATATAAGATAGTTGAAAACAAATCATCAAGAGAAGCGATCCTTTTGTTTGAAAATCTTCGTTTTCCTTCAACTGTATGGAATATGACTAAACTTGAAGAAATAGAAGAAATGAAAAACTTGAAAATGGAAAATATAATAATGAAGACCTGGTTCTGTCATAATCCCATTTTTGGATTGACTTGCGGGCATTGTAATCCTTGTAAGGATGCGCTTAACGAAGGTATGGCTTTTAGAGTTTCAAAGATTGGCTATTGTTTGGGAACCATCCGAAGATACACTTTTGATCCTATATCAAAAATTAAAGACATGATATCCACCAAATAAATACTTCCTTGATTTATATTGGCTATGTTAGTCTATTTGACTGATTTTTCATAAGTGCAGATAGTAGAGGCACGGCAGGTCTCGCCTGTATCATATCAAACGTCATCCTCTTGCTCGTAGTCAGGGAGATTTTCAACAAGACGGCCTTTTGTTCCTCAACAGTCTTATTGGATTATTTCACGAAGTTGTTACTTCGAAAAAAACACCCTCAACTTTGGTCATATATGAGGAAAATTGTAAATTTGCAGAAATTTTGACCATACCATCAGGCAATGAACATTTCACAGAGGAATTCCTTACAGATGCGTGGAGTGGCCATCATATTTGTTTGCCTCCACAATCTTTTCCATATCGTATATACAAAAATCAAAGAGTGTGAATTCTCTTTCTATCCTGAAAGAGCGGAGAAGACGCTCTCGTTCTCGTCGGAAACACCTTGGAACGTCTTTGCACACCTGTGCAATTATTGGGGATGGTATATCGTCACGACGTTCATCTTCCTCAGCGGTTATGGATTGGTGATGAAGTATGAGAAGAAAGGAAAACCCTTGAAATGGAAGAATTATTGCATTAGGAATTATGTCAAGTTGATGATTCTCATGCTCATTCCTTGGGCTATATGCTTCCGCGACTTGTTTCAACCCACTGCATTGTTGCAACTTACATACGTCATCAACTTCATCAAGCCGTTTTACATCGTTCCGGGGGTGTTCTGGTATTTCAGCCTCGCCTTTCAACTTTACTTGCTTTACCTGTTCTTCTACCACCATCGGAGCAACAAGTGGCTCTTGTGGGCTTCTGTGCCCATGGTCCTCTTGATGGCTGTCTTTTCCTTGATGCCGGCATCTATGCTCCAGATAAAGGTTGGACACAACTTTCCTTATTGGCTTCCAGTGTTCCTCCTGGGGGTATGGTTTGCCAGGAGTGGAAGTGAAAGCAGTTTCATGCGAATGGTGGAGCGGCATCGTTTCCTGGCCATCATCATCTTCTTCCTCTTGTGGGTTGCCGCAACCTTGACAAGGGTGCTATGGGCATTGGCTCCTTTGTTGGCCATCTTGCTGCTCATCGCCATCTTCCACGAGCATAAAAGGCAGAAGGAGCTGCCCAAACCGCTGGCCCTCGTCTCGAAAGGGTTTGGAAATGTCTTCGCGTGGCTGGGAGTGCTCTCGCCTGGCATTTTCGTATGGCATCCGGTAGTCAGGATGTATTATGCCGTGGCGGTGGACGGAAGCACTGCTGACGCTTACAAGACAGGCAACCATGTCTTGGTGACTATCATCTATCTGGCGATATCCTTTATGATTGCTGCCATATATGTACCCTTGTATAAGAAGTTTGTCCCAAAGGTGATGGCTTGGTTGAAGTTGGATAAGGCGTAAGCATCTTACATCCAAGCATAGGACGTGTGGAGCAGGTAGCGAAACCAAAGAAGTTGTCGATTCGCTCAAAAAATGATACAATAGGCTGATTTTCAAAATAATAAATAAACAATGGTTTTCAACTCGTTGCAATTCATCATCATCTATCCTTTCCTCTTCTTGATGTACCATTTCATACCAGAAAGGCATGTCAAGGCCAGGAACCTATATTTGCTGATTGCCAGTTATGCGCTCTATGTCTGTTGGAAACCATCGGGAGCACTGGTCTTGCTGTTGGTCACTGCCATCACTTACGGGCTGGCGAGGCTGCTCGGCCATGTGCGACATCCCAAGAGGTTCTTTACCATTGGCATCGTCTTGGCCATCTTGCCTTTGCTTGTCTTCAAATATCTCGATTTCATCAATAAGACTCTTCATGATGGCCTTGCCCACGTTGGTTTCGACATCCAACTTCCAGGGCTCAATTGGGCAGTCCCGGTAGGCATCTCCTTCTTCACGTTCCAATCCATTGGCTATTGCTTTGACGTCTATAAGAAACGCATACCGCCAGAGAAGGATTTCCTCACCTACGCCCTCTTCATTTCATTCTTCCCATCCATTGTCTCCGGCCCCATCAACAAGGCATCGCTGATGTTGCCGCAATTCAAGAAGAAACGGCCCAGACTTGACTACGGCAAGGCTGTGGAAGGTATGAAAATGGTGCTTTGGGGCTTGCTGATGAAAACAGTGGTCGCCGACAGGGCCGGAATATATGTCGATACCGTCATGCCTGACTACCAGGATTACAACGGCATCACATGCTTTGTGGCAAGCTTGCTTTACACCATCCAGATATATGCCGACTTTGCAGGCTATTCGCTCATGGCCCTCGGGGTGGGCAAAACACTTGGATTCGAATTGACTGAGAATTTCCGAAGACCTTATTTCTCCTATAGTGTCACTGATTTTTGGAGAAGGTGGCACATTTCGCTTAGCACCTGGCTCAAGGACTATGTTTACATACCATTGGGTGGCAGTCGTTGCAGCAAGGCAAGAAACTATTTCAACATCATCGTCACCTTCCTCGTCAGCGGAATATGGCATGGCGCCAACTGGACGTTTATCGTATGGGGCTTGTTCCACGGATTGGCACAAGTGGTGGAGAAGATGCTCGGGCAACAGAAATGTGAATATGGCGCCCTGGGGAAGACTGTAAAGATTGTCATCACCTTCTTGCTCGTCAATTTCGCATGGATTCTCTTCCGAATGCCCACCATTGAAGATGCCTGTGGAGTGATTGCACGCATTTTCACTGCCAACAGCAGTTTGTCCATATTCTATGATGACCCGCAGACGCTCATGCTGACAGTGGCGAGTGTACTCCTCCTCATATTGAAAGATGTCAGAGACGAGTTTTATAGTGACAAGATGCCTTTGATGAACAGCCGTCATCTCGTTGTCAGGTGGGCGACATATGTCATGCTGACGATTGTCATCTTGCTCATGGGTGTGTTTGGAGCCGACCAGTTCATTTATGCCAATTTTTGATCATGATGAGAAAAATTATACTTAAAACCCTTGTCTTCCTTGTTTTGGTGGTGCTGGCTGACTTCCTCTTTGGAAATGCCATCGCATACATGGTGAGCCATATCGATGTGGGTGGGCAGGGCCGTGATAATTACATTTGTCGTGAGATGAGCGACGACGTGCTTGTCTTCGGATCTTCAAGGGCGGTTCATCATTATGAAACACAAGTCTTCACCGATTCCCTGGGGTTGAGTGCATATAATTGTGGGGCGGAAGGATGCGGAATCTTGCTGGCCTATGCACGCTTGTCGATGGCAACTGAGAGGTATCAGCCCAAAGTCATCATCTACGATGTCGTGGCATCATACGATTTACTCAAGAGCGACAACAGCAGTCAGTTGAAATGGATACGAAACTGGTATGACAGGAAGGGGGTTGCAGAACTCTTCCAAGATGTCGATTCTTCTGAGAAATACAAGATGATGTCACACACTTACAGGTACAATTCCTCTTTTGTCAAAAGCGCGTTCGTCTTCCTTACAGGCGAGGCGATGGAGACCAGTATCAAAGGATTCGTACCTGTCGAGGGCGTGATGAAGCCTAGGAAGAAAAGAGTGCTGAAAGGGGAAAAAGAGGTGGAAGTGGACTCTGTGAAAATGAAATACATGAAGAAGTTCGTTCAACTTGCAAAGGGTTCGAAGTTGATTTTTGTCAAGTCGCCTATCTGGTATGAGGAAGACTCCTTGAAAATGGAAGAGGTGAGACCCTTCAAGGAATGGTGCGAGCGAAGGAGAATCCCTTTCCATGATTTCACCAACCATCCCAAATACATGCATCATGAGGAGTACTTCAAGGATGGCAAGCATATGAATGCAGTGGGGGCGAGGGAGTTCACCAAAGACTTGATAACCCTCATCAAAGGCGATATGGAAAATGAGGAATGAAAGATGCCGATTTTCCCCATTGATGCACACAAAACGACATGACATGTATTTAAAAGCTTTGATTCTTGGTGATAATAAGAGGTGTGATTAATTTTGCAGAATTACCTGGCGTTGCGTTTGGGTGAAGAGCATTTCAAAGATAAAAGAAGACATTATTAATTATTTGATATGATTTCCAGTGCGATACGTTATCAGTTGTCAAGAGTGGTGGGGCGGTTGGCTCCGCTTTTCCCTGACGTTCCATACCTTCATTTGTTTTATTATCTCCATATGGGTAAAAGGCTTGACTTGAGCAACCCAAAGACTTTCAGCGAGAAACTGCAATGGCTCAAGATCCATTATCGGCAAGACAAGTTGACCATGCTCGTAGATAAACTTGCGGTGAAACCGTTTGTCGCTCGATTGATAGGAGAGGATATGGTTTGCCCCGTGCTTGCTGTTTGGGACCGTGTGGAGGATATCGATTTGTCAAAGCTGCCCGACAGGTTCGTGCTGAAAACCACCCATAGTGGAGGCAATACAGGAGTTGTCGTTTGCAAGAGCAAGCGTGATTTTGACTTTGATGAAGCCAAGAAAAAGCTTGAAGAGGCCATGCGCACCAATGTGTACACTCGTTATAGGGAGTGGCCTTACAAGAACATTCCCAAAAAGATTTTTGCAGAGAAGAATTTAGGTGACAATCTGGTGGATTATAAGTTCTACTGTTTCAATGGTGAGGCCGACTGTGTCTTGGTGTGTACCGGCAGGCAGCAAGGCGATGTGAAATATTTTTTCCTTGACAGGGATTGGAATTTCTTGCCTTACAATGAGGATAGCATCAAGGCGCAAGACCAATTCCATCTGAAAAAACCAGATGAATTGGAGCAGCTTTTCAGCCTGGCGGAAAAGATGTCTAAAGGATTCCCCTTCGTGAGGATGGATTTCTTCATCGCCGAAGGAAAGGTGTTTTTTTCGGAGTATACCTTTTTCCCCGCCAGTGGGCTCGATGCGAAAAAAACGGAGGAATTCGAGAGAAAGGCTGGCGGAAAAATCGACCTCTCCCTGGTCAAACCATAAAATTGCTTTGAGCCTGTATCATTCACTCGAATTTCCAATCAAACATCGTAATTGGTTCATGTCAAGGTTTTGCTATCGGAGAGAATAAAACAGGAAGCGAAGCGATAACTTCTTTAACTTCTCCCATAAACTTCCCCCATAAAATACTATTGTCTCTAACTTCTAGCGAAGCGATAACTTCTTTAACTTCTCTAACTTCTTTAACTTCTCTAACTTCTCTAACTTCTTACATGCCCGGTATCACCTCTTCAGCATGAATCGCTTCACCATCACCTTGCAGGCTTGAGGCAAGGGAAGATATTTGAAGGCGCTTAGCCAACCGCCATAGCAAGCCAACCCAAATTCCTTGACAAACTTGTCAAGGTCAGCGTCTTTGTCATAGCCCTTTCCATACAGGCTGTTGAGCACCTGGGTCACCTGTCGGCGAGCGTATGGCTTGATTTCTGGATGGCGGTCGGCTATCTCTATCCTCAGTTGGTTGAGCAGGCAGATGCTTCTGATGGCGTTGCGGCCAAGACGCACCTTCGATGACGATTGCATGTTTTGGAGATAATAGTACACTGGCTTTTCCTTATGCACCACCTTCTTCACATGCTCAACGACTTGATAGAACAAATAACCATCCTCGCCATTGGTGAAATGCTCCAACGTCTTGTATTCGAATGATTGCAAAATGCTGGTCTTGAACAACTTGCCGCAAAGGTTGTGGTGGTATTCCGACAATAGAAGTGACTTGTAGACCGAGACGGCGTCGCTTCCGTATTTCAGGCAAGACGTGCGGCGCACTTCCTTTCCTGTTTCGGGGTAGAAGAGGATGAGTTCGCCGGAAACCACGTCGGCGGATGTGCGCAAGGCTTCTGCATACATGGCTTCCATGGCGTCGGATGGCAGATAGTCGTCGCTATCCAAGAACATCAGGTATTCACCTTCTGCTACTGAATAGCCTGACTTCCGGGCTTGCATCAGTCCGCGGTTGACTTCGTGGGTCACTATCCTGAAACGGGGGTCCTTGTCGGCATAAGACTTCACAACAGCCATTGAACCGTCGGGGGAGCAGTCGTCAACCACGATGACCTCAAAGTCCTGCATGGTCTGATGGAGGATGGATTCCAGGCACTTGCCGACATACTTCTCCACGTTGTATACTGGGACGACAACGGAAACTTTTTTTCGCATGTCTCTTCTGTTTCTTCTTGTAAAAATGTTATGGCCTCAAGTCTCCTTGGGACTTATGGAAGTTCACTGTCCTTCAGGTGTCTCCTTTGCCTCTGGCGGCGTTTTGTATTTGATGATCTTGGCCGGTACTCCACCGACGATGACATTGTCGGGGATGTCCTTGGTCACTACGCCATTGGCGGCGACAAACACATTGTTCCCAATGTGCAATTTGCCAAATGCCTTGGCGCCGGGGCCGAAGGCGACATGGTCGCCTATAAAGGGCCTGCAGTCTTCATCACCCTTTCTGCCCACCACTACGCCGCAGTTGAAACCGCAGTAATTCCCTACTTTGTTGGCTGCAACCCTTACTCCGCCGCCGCCGGAAATGTGCATGATGCGTAGGCCATATCCACATGTGTTGGGCTTTACCCAGATGCTGTATTTCGCTCCCATCCTGGTGAGTTTCAACCTGTAATACCAATACATCACACGATGGTAGAACTTGTCGGAATTGTTGACAT
This sequence comes from Prevotella sp., assembly GCA_017524385.1. Classification (GTDB taxonomy): domain Bacteria; phylum Bacteroidota; class Bacteroidia; order Bacteroidales; family Bacteroidaceae; genus Prevotella. Next base: position 30,693 of record JAFWSS010000258.1, on the reverse strand, counting down.
GGTATTCGTAATATCTCATGCAGCGGATGAACCTGAAGGGGCGGATGTTCTCACCCCCTAGCAACACGTGAAGCAAGTATCCCCAATAAGAGCCAATGTCGTTGCGCTTGGCATCTTCACGGATGTAGAATTTCAGATCTTCTCTCGTCTTTATCATTATGAATGATTTTTATGGCGTTGATGGATAGGGAAATGCCCCTATTTGTCTTGCATGTGTGACTGCTCTATAAGACATGAAATTTGAAAGTCACTTTCTTGGCTTTCCCCTTCTTCAGTTTCACGGAGCGGCTTATGCCCTGGCAAGTCACTGTCATCTTGCACGTTGTCTTGCTGGTGAGAATGGCTTCCGTCTGGCGGCCTCTGTCACGCCAGGTGATGTCGAGCGTGACACCGCCTCGGGCGCAGATGCCCTTTACCGACCCCTCGGCCCATTGGTCGGGGAGGGCGGGAAGCAGTTCCAAGGTCTTGCCATCGCTTTGAAGCAGCATCTCGCACACACCCGCCGTGCCGCCGAAATTGCCATCAATCTGGAAGGGTGGATGGGCGTCGAACAAGTTGGGATAGGTGCCGCCCGAGCGACGGCGGTCGGGGCCTTTGTATTCGTCGGGTGATACGTAGGTGAGCAGTTTCTGGTAGATGTGGTAGGCCTGCCGTGCATCATGGAGGCGTGCCCATAGGTTGATGCGCCAGCCGGTGCTCCACCCCGTGGTCTTGTCGCCTTTGATTTCCAGGCTCCGGCGGGCGGCCTGGGCCAGCTCAGGGGTGCTTTGGGGGCTGATGTGATGCCCGGGGTAGAGGCCTATGAGGTGCGACTGATGACGGTGCTGGGGGTCCCAGTCGTCCCAGTCGTAATACCATTCGTTGATGTCGCCGTCGTGCCCTATGGTGTAAGGGTGGAGGCGTGAGAGGCTCTGCTCCACCTCGTCGAGGAACGTCTTGTCGTCGCCCACGATGCGGCCGGCGGCCAGCGTGTTAGCAAACAGCTCGCGGATGATGGCCAGGTCGGCGGCACCGCCGTAGCAGGTCGTGCCATGGTAGCCTTCCGTGGTCTTGTACTCGTTCTCGGGCGACGTGCTGGGGGCGGTGAACAACTCGCCTTTCACTTTCGGGTTCTCCACGAGCCAGTCGAGGCAGAACTCGCTCGCTCCTTTCAGCAATGGAAAGGCGGTGTCACAAAGGAATGCTTTGTCTTGCGTGAACTGATAATGCTCCCACAACGCCTGTGAGAGCCATGCGCCGCCGAGGTTCCAGTTGCTCCACTCCGGGCTTTCGCGTTTCTCGCCCACGGGGTTGGCCATGGCCCAGATGTCGCTGTTGTGACTGGAGCACCACCCACGGTTGATGCCGTAGTAGTTGCGGGCCACATGGCGGCCGTTGGTGGACAAGGAGTTCATGAAACCCCACAGGGGGGTGGTCATTTCGCTGAGGTTTGCCACTTCGGCGGGCCAGTAGTTCTCTTCCAGGTTGATGTTCACCGTGTAGTTGCCACGCCACGGGGAGTAGCGTTGGTGTGCCCACAACCCTTGGAGGTTGGCGGGGGCCGAGGGTGTGCGAGAGCATGAGATGAGGAGGTAGCGCCCGTATTGGAAGTAAAGGGCTTCCAGGTAGCGGCTGTCGCCTCCGTTGTCGGTGTGCTGTTGCAGCAACGTGTCGGTGGGGATGGTCAGGTCGGCCTCCCTTGGCTTGCCCAATGTGAGCGACATCCGGCTGAAGTATTGCCGGTAGTCGTCGATGTGTCGCTGGCGCATTTCTTCGTAACCGACGTTCTGGAGGTGCCAGAGGTCGTCGGTGACATTCTCTATGTAGGGTGCGCTGTCGGTCACCGGGTGTTTCGACGCACCGTTGAAACTCGTTTCGTTGACGAAATACAAGGTGAGTTCGGAGGCGTTGTGCACCACGAGCGTGCTGTCGATGGCGTTGATGGCGCCGTCTTTGCTCTTGGCCAGCATCATGCTGCAGAAATGCATGCTTTCATCCTCGTCGCCGATGGCGTGACCTGTCACCACCAGTTGACCGTTGGGTTTCGCCTTCACCCCGTGGGGCACTTGCGAGGTCAGCATCAGCCGGCAGTTGATGCCTTGTCCGTCGTGGCATCTGATGCGTATGGCGATGGCTTTGTCGGGATGGGAGGCGAAGTATTCGCGGGTGTAGCGCCGGCCGTTGGAAGTGTATTGGTCGTGGCAGATGGCGCTGTCGATGTCGAGCGTGCGTGAGTAACTTGTTGCCTCGCCGCCATTCTCGTCAATGATGTGGAAGGTGGCGAGCGGCTGGTAGTACTGCGAGTTGGGGCCTTGGACACGCAGTTGGAGGCTGTCGGCCAGGGCGTAGTCTTCAGCAAACAGCGCCTTGCGTATCTCCGGTATCCATCGACTGGCACCGGCGTCGAGATTCGGGTCCACGGGTTTGCCGGTCCAGAAGGTGATGTCGTTGAGGTAGATGGTGTTGTCGGCCACACCGCCATAGACGCATGCGCCCAACTTGCCGTTGCCGATGGGAAGCGACTCTTCGAAATAGGTGGCGGGACGGTCGTACCATAACCGCATGGGTAGAGTGCTTTGTGCGTTTGCTGTCAAGGTCACTACGGCAATGACAACAGGCAAGAGTGCTCTTTTCCATGCAATGGCCCTTGTAACGTCATGTCTGGGGATGTGTCTTGTCATAATGGGTGGCATGATGAATATAAAAGCGGAGGCCTTGGATTGGACTCCGCCCTTTATTGTCGTTTCATGTTTTGTTCGGGGGTTACGCGTCGATGTTGGCGTAGGTGGCGTTGGCCTCGATGAACTCCCGGCGTGGTTCCACGTCGTCGCCCATGAGCATGGAGAAGATCTCGTCGGCCTCGGCGGCGTTCTGGATGGTCACTTGCTTCAGCAGGCGGGTGGCGGGATTCATCGTCGTCTCCCACAGGTCTTCGGCATTCATCTCGCCAAGACCTTTGTAGCGCTGCGTGTGGATGTTGGCGTCTTCCACGCCGTTGCCGTATTTGTCGAGGAAGGCTTGGCGCTGCTGGTCGTTGTAGCAGTACTCGCTGATCTTCTTCTTGTAGGTGCAACGATAGAGTGGGGGGGAGGCGATGTAGAGATGCCCCTCCTGGACCACCTTGGGCATGAAGCGGTAGAAGAGCGTCATGATGAGCGTGGCGATGTGGGCGCCGTCGACGTCGGCATCGGCCATGATGATGATCTTGTCATAGCGAAGCTTGTCGATGTTCGCTTCCTTGTCGCCTTCGCCTTCCACGCCGAAGCGGACACCGATGCTCTGGATGATGTTCATCACCGACTCGCTTTCAAACACCTTGTGCCACATCACCTTCTCCACGTTGAGGATTTTTCCGCGAAGGGGAAGGATGGCCTGGGTGTAGCGGTCGCGACCTTGCTTGGCCGACCCGCCGGCGGAGTCACCCTCCACCAAGAAGATTTCACACTCCTTCGGGTCTTTGTTGGAACAGTCGGCGAGCTTGCCTGGAAGACCTCCGCCCGACATCACGTTCTTGCGTTGCACGCTTTCACGAGCCTTGCGGGCGGCGATTCGTGCCGTGGCTGCAAGCACCACCTTGTCGCAAATCTGCCGTGCCTCCTTGGGATGCTCCTCAAGGTAGTTGGTCAACGCCTCGCTGACGGCCTGATGCACGGCTCCTGCCACCTCGCTGTTGCCCAGCTTGGTCTTTGTCTGACCTTCGAATTGTGGCTCGGCCACCTTGATGGAGATGACTGCGGTAAGGCCTTCGCGGAAGTCCTCGCCGGTGATTTCGATTTTCGCCTTTTCTATCTGTTTGGATATGGCAGGGTCGCTGTCGGCGTATTTCTTCAGCGTGCGGGTGAGGGCCGTGCGGAAGCCTTGAAGGTGGGTGCCACCCTCTATGGTGTTGATGTTGTTCACATAGGAGTGGATGTTTTCGCTGTAGTCGGTGTTGTACATCACGGCCACTTCGATGGGCACCCCTTGCTTCTCTGTCTTCAGGTAGATGACGTCGTTGAAAAGGTGTGTGCGGTGTCGGTCGATGAATCTGACAAACTCCTTCAATCCTTCCTTGGCATGGAACACCTCTTCACGAGTGTTTCCTTCGGCGTCGGGACGAAGGTCGCGCAAGGTGATGGTGATGCCGGCGTTCAGGTAGGCGAGTTCTCGCATGCGTCGTGCGATGATGTCATACTGATAGACGGTGGTGGTGAATATGGTGGGGTCGGGCCAGAATTGCTGCCTGGTACCTTGGATGGTGGTCTCGCCCACCACCTTTACGGGGTAGAGGGGCTTGCCGCGCTCGTATTCTTGTTGGTAGATCTTGCCTTCACGGAACACCTGCGACAACATGCGAGACGAAAGGGCGTTGACACAACTGACACCCACGCCGTGGAGTCCGCCGCTCACCTTGTAGGAACCTTTGTCGAACTTTCCTCCGGCGTGCAGCACCGTCATGACAACCTCCAAGGCCGACTTGTGAAGTTTCTTATGCTCGTCGACAGGGATGCCGCGGCCGTTGTCTTGCACGGTGATGGAGTTGTCTTCGTTGATCGTTACCTCGATGTGGGTGCAATAGCCGGCCATGGCTTCGTCAATGGAGTTGTCAACTGTCTCGTTCACCAAATGGTGGAGGCCTTTCTCGCTGATGTCGCCAATATACATGGCGGGGCGCTTCCTGACGGCCTCAAGGCCTTCAAGCACCTGGATGTTTTTCGCTGAGTAGTTGCTTTCTGGGTTTTGCTGCTCTGACATTTCGTATTTCTTCTCTTGCATTCTTGTCCGTCGTCCTTGTGTCGAAATGACTTGTTGGAAGCCCTTTTCGTGCTGTTTGTGAATGGCGGAAAGAGGGTTGTTTTTGATTGTGCAAAGTTACGAATTTTATACCAAAAACAGAAACTTTTTTTCTCAAAAAAGTGTGAAAAATACAATGCTTGTTGCATACGAAAAGGCCGCAACCAAACAGGTTGCGGCCTCTGTATATTTTCTTCGCCTGGACTATGCCATTTTGTTGATCTGGCGGCAGAGACTCGACTTGAGGTTTGCGGCTTTGTTGCGGTGTATGATGTTTGTCTTAGCCAATTTGTCGAGCATTTTCTGAACGGTGGGATAAAGCTTCACAGCCTCCTCTTTGTTGGTCAATGCGCGGAGTTTCCTTACTGCGTTGCGCATGGTCTTTGCATAATACTTGTTGTGAAGTTGCCTCTTCTTGTCCTGGCGGATTCTTTTGAGGGATGATTTGTGGTTTGCCATCTTTGTTGTTTCCTTTTTTGTATTGTTCTTGTAGTCCATAGCAGAGTCGAACTGCTCTTTAGAGAATGAAAATCTCTCGTCCTAACCGATAGACGAATGGACCGTTGGCTTAATTTGCGGATGCAAAGGTACTACTTTTCATCCGTTCTCACAAATTTTCCTGCTAGTTTTTTTCAAATATGCCGTTTTTTATCTTTTTTTTGCATTTTCGCTTGCCTTTTTCGGCACATTGTCGTAACTTTACCCCCATGAAACATGTTTCTCCCATTTTTTGCCCTTGATGCCATGGCTATGACTCGTACGTTGGCCGTCGTGTTGAGGACGGTGAAATATGGTGACGGTGCCATCGTTGCCGACTTGCTGACTGAGTGCCATGGGCGGGTGTCGTTCTTGGTGCGGTTGTCGGCTTCCTCGAAAGGCAAGATGAGGCGGCAGCTTTTCATGCCGTTGACTATCGTGGAGGTGGATTTCGATTTCCGCCTGAAGTCTTCGCTACAGCGTGTGCGTGACATCAGGATGGCGAAACCCTTGCCTGCCTTGTCCATGGATCCCTACAAGTTGTCCATGGCGATTTTTCTGGCCGAATTCCTCACTCATGCCACGCGTGACGAGCGCGACAACAAACCGCTGTTCCAGTTCGTGGCTTATAGCTTGGAGTGGCTCGACGGTGTTTCAACTGGTTTCTCCAATTTCCACTTGGTGTTCATGATGCGCATGTCGCGTTTCATCGGTTTCTTCCCCAACGTGGAGGAAGTGGTTGAAAATGGCTGGTTTGACTTGTTGAATGCTTGCTTCACCAAGGATGTGCCACGCCATGGGCATTTCGTCGTGCCGGAGGAGGCGTCGAAGATTGCGTTGCTTTTGAGGCTCAACTACCAAACGATGCACCTCTGTGCCATGTCGCGCGATGAGCGCAACAGGTGCACAGAGGTGATATTGGAGTATTATGGGCTGCACGTGCCGGGGTTCCCCCCCTTGAAGTCGCTGCCCGTGCTCAAGGAACTGTTTGTATGAGTGGTCAGGAGAGGAGGCGCTTCACGATGGCGGAGATGGTTCTGCCGTCGGCTTTGCCTGACATTTGCTTGTTGGCGATTCCCATCACCTTGCCCATCTCCTTCATGCTCGTTGCACCGGTCTGGGCGATGATGTCCTTGACGACGGCCTCGATTTCTTCCTCGCTGAGCTGCTGGGGGAGGTAACTCTCGATGACTGCCACTTGTGCCATTTCAACGTCGGCCAGGTCCTTGCGTTTCTTCTCGGTGTAGATGGCTGCCGCCTCGCGTCCCTGTTTGGCCAATTTCTGGATGATTTTCAAGGCGTCGTCATCGTTGAGCGTGTCGTTGGCACCTGGTGCCGTCTTGGCTTCGATGAACACTTTCTTGATGTTGCGCAACGTTTCGAGGCGCACTTTGTCGCGGGCTTTCATCGCGGCCTTGATGTCTTCGCTGATTTGGTCGTATAGGTTCATGTCACTTCTTGTTTTTAGAATACGATTTTTGAAGAGCTGCTTGCGCTGTCGTCGTTCTCCTCACTGCTGTTCTCGCTGTTGTTCCCGCCTTGTGAGGTGTGGTTGATGTCTTCGAGCTGTTTGCGAGTGCGGCGGTAGGTGGGGGTGCTTTCCACTGCCAGGATGACATCTTCGTTGTCGAGGTCTTCGGGCTTGAAATTGAAGATGTAGGGACGGCGCTTGTGGGGTTTGCTGTCTTTCTCGTTGTAGTAGTGCAGGCGACGGTCTTCCTTCTTTGCCCTTTCTTCCATCTCGGCTATCCGGGTTTGGGAGTTGCCGGTGGTTTTGCTGATATGGCCTCCCATTCCGTCCACGTTCTCGACGCCGAAGCCGGTGGCAAGGATGGTGACTTTCACCTTCTTGCCCAGGTCTGGGTCGATGGCGAGGCCCCACTTGATTTCGAAGTCTTCGCCGAACTTCGCCATGAAGTCGTGTACGTCGGTCATCTCTTCCATCATCAGTCCGCCCGTTTCCTTGTCGTTGGCGAAAGTGATGCTCAGCAGGATTTTCTTCGAATTGAAAACGTCGTTGTCGTTGAGAAGCGGTGAGTTGAGCGCATCCTGGATGGCAGCCTTGACACGTCCCTCTCCTTCTCCGAAGCCTGTACTCATAATGGCCACGCCGCCGTCCTTGAGCACGGTGCGCACGTCGTTGAAGTCGAGGTTGATCAAGCCTCTGACGGTGATGATCTCGGCGATGCTGCGTGCTGCGATGCTCAGTGTGTCGTCGGCCTTGGCGAAGGCGTTGAGGACGGAATAGTCGGGGTAGATTTCGCGCAGACGCTCGTTGTTGATGACGAGAAGTGCGTCCACGTGCTTTGCCATCTCTTCCACGCCGTCGAGGGCTTGGTCGATTTTGTTTGGTCCTTCGAAACGGAACGGTATGGTGACAATGCCCACGGTGAGGATTCCGAGATCCTTGGAGACGCGTGCGATGACAGGGGCAGCTCCTGTTCCTGTGCCTCCGCCCATTCCTGCAGTGATGAACGACATCTTCGTGCCGTCGTTCAGCATCTTACGGATGTCGTCTTCGCTCTCTTCGGCGGCCTTGCGTGCACGCTCAGGCTTGTTGCCGGCTCCGAGACCTTCCTTGCCTAGTTGGATGTGTACGGGCACGGGAGAGTCGTTGAGTGCTTGCCGGTCGGTGTTGCAGAGCACGAAAGTCACATCATGGATGCCTTCGCGATACATGTGGTTGACAGCGTTGCCGCCGCCTCCGCCCACACCGATCACCTTGATGATGCAATTCTCTTTTGGGAGGTCTTCGAAGTCGAGACCTTCTGGCTTGTTCTTATCCATGTTTTCTGATTTTATGTATGTGCGTTGGGGAGTCCTTTTCTCATGACCGCCGTGCGTGTGACGGCAGGCGGTGGTGTTATCTCTTTTCGTCCTCGTCGGGTTCTTCGGATACTATGCGACGTCCGAATTCTTTCAGCGACGTGGTGACACGTGAGATGAAGTTGCCTTTCTTGTTGCGCTTCTCCTCTTCTTTCTGGCGGCGCTCTTCCTCTTCCTTCTGGCGGCGCTCTTCCTCTTCCTTGCGACGGTTGGCTTCTTCCATCTTCTTCTTCTCGGCTTCAGTCATCACCACGCCAGGAGCCATCGTTCCAGGAGTGCGAGGCTGACGGTGGATGTCGGTTGTTGTCGTCGTGCTGGTAGGGTTGGAGCCGAAGAGGTCTGTGTTGGGGTTGATGGCGGAGCCGGCGCAGTTCATGTCGCCGCGTGCGAGCAGGCCGATGACGGTGTTCATCATGCCGTTGCGTGCGTTGACGTCCTTGTCGGTTGACGTGACATTCTGTATCACGGTGTTGGCGATGCGCACTTTCTGGATGTTGGTGACGTTGGTGAAGGCTTTCTTGATGTTCTTCATGTTGGAGCCGCCACCGGTGAGGATGATTCCGCCAAGAAGTTTGTCGTTGTACTCCAATGGCACTTGGTTCCAGGCGTTTTGGATGATTTCATTGACGCGTGCCTCAACGATGTCGATGAAGGTTTGCATTTCCACGTTGCGCTCGTTGTCGATGGCGATGGTCTTGCCTTCCTCGATGTCGCTGTCGTCGGTGAATGCTGATGCGTACTTGATTTTCATCTCCTCTGCCTCGCTCTCCTCCATCTGGAGGGATGAGATGTCCTTGGTGATGTTGTTCCCGCCGAGTGGTATGACGACGAGATGGCGGAGGATGTTCTTGTAATACACCGAGACGGTCGTGGTGTCTGCTCCAAGGTCGACGAGCATGCATCCACTGCGTTTCTCGGCCTCTGTCAGAACGCTTTGGGCCAGTGCGATGGGGGCGAGATACATCTCAGCAATGGCGATTTTGGCATTCTCGAAGCATTTGTTCAAATTGCGGTAGAACGACTTGCGGCATAGGATGTTGAGGAAATTGCCCTCAATCTTGCTGCTTTGGATGCCAACCGGGTCTATCTGGTATTGTGTGCCTACCTTGTATTCCTGTGTGGCTGCGTCGAGGATTTCCTGGTCGGGGTACGACATGTTGCGGTTGTTGTCCATCAACTCGTTGATCATGTCTTGTGAGATGATGGTGTCTTCGGGCAGTTTCTTGATGATGACGTTTCGTATGCTGCGGATGGACTGGCCGCCCACTCCGACATATACTTGCGAGATTTCCGACTTGAGAAGCGTCTTCAACTTCTTGATGATGTTTGTAAGACAAGCACTGGTCTTGTCGATGTTGTACACCACGCCCTTGCGTATGCAGGAAGTGGCGTCCTCCCTCACGACGGCGAGCACCTGGATGCTGCCGTCCATGCTCTTCTTGCCGGCGATGCCGGTGATTTTAGAAGAGCCCAATTCAATAGCTACTATGAAGTCCTTTGCTGCCATGTGGGTTGATGGTTTTTATATGTCCTAGGGTTGTTTTGTTTCTGATGTCTCTTGCTTGTGTATGTTGCTTTTCTTGCAGATGATTTGGTTGCCGAATTCGAGGTTGATGTACGAGTATTTGTTCCATCCCACCTTGTTCAGCCCGTATTGGTAGAATTTGTCGAGCCTGGAGAACTGGTGCTCTGCAAATCGTGTGATGGCTCGTTCCCTTCGATCCTTGTTCTTGCTTTCGGGTATCCTTCCCAGGCATGCGATGTGGTTGCCCACGCGCGGCACCACTTCCAGGCTTATGTCGGGCAGGATGTTGATTTGTTCCACTTGGTTCTTCCACACCTCTTGTGCCATGATCCATCGCACAAGTGGTGCCACATAGTTTTTAGCATACCATTTGCTGATGCTTCCTGTTGCGACGATGAGGTCGGATGCATGTCCTTCGCCTTGCATCACCTCTCCGTCAATGTCGATGTAGTAATCCTCTCCGTTGGCGGCTTTCACCCTGAGCATGGGTAGTTGTTGCGTCACGTTGACCCCCACCGTCCCGTCTTGTGTCTTGAAGCATTCCACACCGCAGATGAAGGGATTTTCCTTCAGCGTGTTCTCAATGGCTCTCAAGTCTATGAGCGACATGTTTTTCCCCTTGGGGTAGATGTGTTTGTTGGTGAGCATCTTCTTGACATCGGCTGCACTGAGGAAACCGCTGGAGTCGGTGGCTGCAATCTTGATGCGCACCTGCTGGCAAGACTCGGCTGTTCGGTCGGGCTTGTTAAACGAGGTGGTGGCCAGGACCAGGTAGGCGGCCAGTGCCAGGTCGAGCGTGACGATGATGGTTCTCTTCCAGTTGATGCTCATTTCTTGGGTTGTTTTCCTTTGAGGATTTCTGCCATCTCTCCAGTGAGGTTGTCGAGGTCGCCAGCCCCAAGGACGATGAGGATGTCGAAGTCGCGGCTTCTCACAAAGTCGAGCACTTCTTCCTTGCGTACCATCGTCTTCTCCACGCCGGGGGCGAGTTCGTCGTAGATGAGTTGCGACGTGACGCCGGGGATGGGCTCTTCGCGAGCGGGGTAGATGTCGCATAGCACCACTTCGTGGAATTGGCTCAGGCTTTTGGCGAAGTCTTGGTGGAAGTCGCGTGTGCGTGTGTAGAGGTGGGGCTGGAAGAGTGCGGTGACCTTGCGTCCTTTGAACAGTTCCAGTATGCTCTTCGCACTTTGGTCGATTTCCATGGGATGGTGTGCGTAGTCGCTGATCAACACGTGGCGTTCGTCTTTCAACTTGTAGTCGAACCTTCTCTCGACGCCTTTGAACGTGCCAATGCCTTCACGCAACTCTTCCGGGGTGCAACCGCTGATTTGGGCCAGTGCCATGGCGGCGACGGCGTTCTCTATGTTGATGGGTACGGGATGCCCGAGTGTGATGCCCTCGATGTTGCCAAGCGGCGAGACGAGGTCGAAGGTGATTTCCCCGTTGTCGATGACAATGTTCGAGGCATGGAAGTCGCCTTCGTCGCGGCTGTAGGTGTAGGTGGTCACATCCTCGCCTGTTTCAGCGGTCATTTCAAGTCCTGTATGCAGCACGAGGGCGCCACCGGGCTGTATGAGTGTTGTGTAGTGCCGGAAACTGTCAAGGTAGGCCTCCTTGGTGCCGTAGATGTCCAGGTGGTCGGGGTCGGTGGCAGTGATGACGGTGGCCCAAGGCCTGAGCCAGTGGAACGACCTGTCGTATTCGTCGGCCTCTATCACCACGAAGTTGCTGTCGGAGACGATGTAGTTGGTGCCGTAGTTCTTGGTGATGCCTCCAAGGAATGCGTTGCAGTCGAGGTGGCTTTGATGCATGATGTGTGCGCACATCGACGATGTGGTGGTCTTGCCATGTGTGCCGGCAACGCACAGTCCTTTGTGGGAGTGTGTGAGCGTGCCAAGCACTTGCGCGCGCTTTTCCAAGTGATAGCCTCCGTCGCGGAAAAACTTCATCTCGGCATGGTCTGCGGGTATGGCGGGGGTGTATACCACGAGGGTGTTCTCCTTGTCGAGGCACGCTTCGGGTATGAGTTCCGGGTTGTCGTCGTAGTGCAGGAGCATGCCTTCCGCTTCCAGTTTTTGAGTGAGGGTGGAGGGGGTCTTGTCGTAGCCGGCAACCACCAGCCCTTTGTGGAGGTAATAGCGGGCGATGGCGCTCATGCCGATGCCGCCTGCGCCCACAAAGTAAACTGCTTTTATGTCTTTTGTTGTTGTCATCTACTATTACTTGATTCCCTTTCCGCTTGTCTCTGTCGCCTGTCTGCGGCTTTTACGCAGGGCGAAACTTTGCCGAGGGAATGTTGCGCTTTCAAAATGAATTATTTGACTGCCTGGCCAATTCTATCACCCTTTTTGCTATTTCTTCTGCCGAGTGGTGCTTTGCCAGCTTGAGGATGTTGGTGCCGAGGGCTTGGAGCCGCTTCTTGTCGTTGATGGTGTCGAATGCCGTGCGGAGGAGTTTCTCTCTCGCTTCGGCGTCTGCAACGTATATGGCTGCGTCTTTGTTCACCAGTGCCATCGCATTGTGGTATTGGTGGTTTTCCGACACATTGGGCGAGGGTACCAGTATGACAGGCTTGCCAAGGAGGCAGAACTCAGAGATGCTGCTGGCGCCGGCACGTCCTATCACCAAGTCGGCGGCACGGTATGCTGCTCCCATGTCGCTGATGAAGTCGGTGGGCTTCAGGTTGGCGATGGGCTTGCGCTGTGATAGTTGCTGCCTTATGTTTTCGATGTAGTACTTGCCTGTCTGCCACAGGATGTCAACGTTTGCTCCTTCCACCATGTCCAGATGCTGGAGGACGCTCTCGTTGAGGGTGAGGGCTCCGAGGCTTCCTCCCACGATGAGCAGGATGGGTTTCTTGGGGTCGAGCCCCAGCTTTTTCGCAGCTTCCTCACGGCTCAGTGTCGTTTCCAGCAGCGACTGCCTGACGGGGTTGCCTAGGTTCTCTATGCGTTCGGCGGGGAAGAATTTCTCCATGCCATCGTAGGCCACGCAGATTTTCTTGGCTTTCTTTGCCAGCAACTTGTTGGTCACTCCGGCAAAGGAGTTCTGTTCTTGGATGAGGCAGGGAACGCCCATGGAGGCGCATTGGTTCAATGTGGGGCCGCTGGCATAGCCTCCCACACCTACGGCGGCCATTGGCTTGAATTCCTTGATGATGCTCTTCGCCATCCGTTGGCTCTTCCAAATCTTAAAAAACACGGAGAAGTTGCGAAGGATGTTTTTCCTGTCGAAACCGCAGATGGGCAAACCCTTGATGGGATACCCTGCTGCCGGCACGCGCTCCATTTCCATACGGCCTTCTGCACCCACGAACAGGATGTCGGCGTCGGGTTCAATGCCTTTGATGGCGTTGGCTATGGCGATGGCGGGGAAGATATGGCCTCCTGTGCCACCTCCACTGATGATGATTCTTAATTTTTCGCCCATTTTATGCATATTGCTTGTTTAAACTGCAAAAGTAACTATTTTTTTTCTCTTCACCCAATTTTCTGTGCAAATTATTTGAAACATCTTTCAAGGTTTGCTTGACGGGTAGAGGCTGAGGCCGTTGGTCGCGATGGCTTTCTGCTTCTTTTTCTTCCTTTTTGCAGATATGCTCACGCTAAGGATGACCCCAAGGTACACGCAGTTGATGATGGTGGAGGTGCCGCCTTTGCTGATGAGCGGAAGTGGTTGGCCGGTGACGGGGGCCAGGCCCACAGCCACCATCATGTTGAACAATGCCTGGCACACCAGGAGCAAGGCGAGTCCCATGACGAGGAACGCGGGGAAGTTGTTTGCGCACCGGTCGGCAATGCGCCCTGCTCTCCAAAGCAGGAAGATGTAGAGAAACATCACGAAGATGCCTCCGACAAGCCCCAACTCCTCAATGATGATGGCGTAGATGAAGTCGGAGAAGGCTTGTGGCAGCACCTCTCGCATCTCAGAGTTGCCCGGACCTTTGCCTATTAATCCCGACGAAGCGATGGCGATGTTTGAATAACCCACCTGGGAGTCGACGGAGAGATCGAAATCTTTGGCGGATGTCTCCTTGTTGTTTACGAATTTGAGGATGCGCCCTTTCCATGTTCCAGCCCTGTGGAACAGTTTATCCACGATGCTTTCATCTTTCTTTTCGCCCTCTTTGGCGGCCACTTGCTCGGTGAGATTGTTCTTGTCGTTGGCGACGGGTTCCTCTTCCTTTCCGAGAATCAGGATCAACGAGATGAGCACGACGGCGGCGACGGCAATGACGCCGATAAGCTTGCCCACCTTTCGTATGGAAACGCGTCCATAAAGCATCATTCCTACGACCACCATTCCGATGAGGATGGCTGTGGAAAGGTTTTCCACCATGATGAGGAACAACATAGGGCATGTCACGTAAAGGACATACTTGAACGTCTTCTCCTCAGTGCCGTTCTCTGTCTGCATGGCACTGAGGATTTGCGCCACGGCTAACACTATGGTGCCCTTCGCTATTTCCGAGGGTTGGAATTGTATGCCCAAAAACGACACCCACCTCTGCGCACCGTTGGTGGTGTGCCCGGCCAGCAGCACCCATATGAGTGTTGCTATGGAGAGCATGATGAGGAAGATGGTTGCAATCTTGAAATACTTGCAGTCGATGTTTTGCACCATCACCATCAGCACCACGCCTATCAGGAGTATGAAGCCGTGCTTGAGTATGGGCGACCAATAGTTGGACTTGTTGAAGGTGAGCGTGCTGCTTGAACTGAATACCTCGACCAGGCTGATGACGCAGAGGAAGAAGAAGATCATCCATATGACCTTGTCGCCCTTGAAGATGTTGCTGAGGGAGAATCTCATAGGCTTACATTTCTCTGACGAGTGTCTTGAACTGCTCTCCGCGGTCTTCCATGTTCTTGAACAGGTCGAAGCTGGCGCAGCAAGGGCTCAGCAGCACGGTGTCGCCGGGCTGGGCTAGTTCGCTGCATGCTTTCACGCAGTCTGCCATAGAATGGGTGTCGCGGACTTGGATGCCTTTTTCCTTTGCGATTCCGTCGAAGAAACCATGCAATTTGGCGTTGTCGGCGCCAAGATAAACCAGTGCGCGGCATTTCTCCAGCACCAGGTCTTTGATTTCCGTGTAGTCGTTGCCTTTGTCCTTTCCTCCGATGATCAGCACAGTTGGGGTTTTCATGCTCTCAAGGGCATACCAGCAGGCATCCACGTTTGTCGCTTTGGAGTCGTTGACATAGGTCACGCCACGCACGGTAGCCACAGGCTCCAGGCGGTGCTCCACGCCGGGGAAGTTGCCAAGGCTCTCTTTGATGACTTCGTGTTTCACTCCGGTGATGTTGGCGGCAAGGCCGGCTGCCAGCGAGTTGTAGATGTTGTGCTTGCCGGTGAGGCTGAGCGCCTCTTGCTCCATGTTGAATGGGGTGGGGAGTTCCAATTTGTATTGGCCTTCTTCGATGTATCCGATGGAGCCTTTCTCCTTCAACTCGGAGAAGGGGTATTGTATGGCCTTGATGTCATATTTCTCCAATTCCCTCTTGATGATGGGGTCGTCGTTCCAATAGATGAAACTGTCATCCTTTGTCTGGTTTTGTATGATGCGCATCTTGGAGTCCACGTAATTCTGCATGCAGTTGTCGTAGCGGTCGAGGTGGTCGGGCGTGATGTTCAAGAGGATGGCGATGTTGGCTCGGAAGTCATACATGTTGTCCAACTGGAAGGAACTCAGTTCGATGATGTAGTATTCGTGCGGGTCTTCTGCCACTTGCAGTGCCAGGCTGTTGCCGATGTTCCCGGCAAGTCCTGCGTCGTAGCCGGCGGCCTTGAAGATGTGGTATATGAGCGAAGTGGTCGTGGTCTTGCCATTGCTTCCTGTGATGCAGATCATCTTTGACGTCGTGTATCTTCCTGCAAACTCTATTTCGCTGATGATGGGTATTCCGCGTTGGATGGCTTTTTTCACCATGGGCGCGTTGTCGGGGATGCCGGGGCTCTTGATGATCTCGTCGGCATCGAGTATTCTCTCCTCGGTGTGTGTCTTTTCCTCCCAAGGGATGTCTCGGCTGTCGAGCATCTTCTTGTATCTTTCCTTGATGGCCGACATGTCGGAGACAAACACGTCATACCCTTTTTTCTTTGCCAATACAGCGGCGCCGGTGCCACTCTCTCCAGCGCCCAAAATAGTTATTTTTTTCATTTCCAATCAATTGTTTATTTTCTATTATCTATTGTCGTTCTGTGAGGGCTTATGGGGTGGGGATATAGGCCTTATAAGTCCTTAATGTCTTTAAGGTCCTATAAGGCCAATAAACCCAATCTTCAATTTTCAATCTTCAATTTTCAATCTTCAATCTCCCTCTTTTTCATCTGATTTTCAGCGTGATGATGGCGAGGGCTACCATTATGATGGTGACAATCCAGAATCGTATGGTGATTTTCGACTCATGGAAAGGATGTTTGGGCCATCCCTTTAAGATGAAGCGGCTCGATGGGTCAAGGTCCTTGTCTTCTTTGCGGAAGTTGTCATGTATGGGTGTCGACCTGAAGACCCTGACATGCTGCCCCTTTCTCTTCATTAATTTGTAGTAAGACTTTTGCACGATGACGCTCAGGCTCTCCACCACGAATACACCGCAAAGTATGGGAAGCAACAGTTCTTTGTGTATGATGACGGCTCCGACGCCGATGATGCCACCGATCATAAGAGAGCCGGTGTCGCCCATGAAGACTTGTGCCGGGTAGGCGTTATACCAAAGGAAACCTATCATTGCTCCGATGAATGCGCATAAGAAAACCACAAGTTCCTGCGAACCAGGTATGTACATGATGTTGAGGTATGAAGCATACTCGATGTGACTGCTCACATAAGCGAGTATGCCTAATCCCACTCCTATGATGGCCGAGTTTCCGGCGCACATGCCGTCCATTCCGTCGTTGAGGTTTGCGCTGTTGCTCACCGCCATCACTACGAGGATGGTGATGATGACGAAGAGCAGCCATCCGGCGGCATTCTTGTATTTGCCCATGAAACTGAATGCTGCGGAATAGTCGAGGTTGTGGTTTTTCATGAAGGGGATGGTGGTGACCAGCGACTTCTCGGCTTCCGATTTGTGGGCCACCACTTTTCCCTGCTCTTGCTCTGTGACGATGGTCTCGTGGATCTTGGCGTCGGGACTGTACCACAATGTCAGTCCCACAACAAGCCCTATGAGGATCTGTCCTGCGATTTTCAACTTGGGCGACAGGCCTTCTTTGTTTTTCTTGAACACCTTGATGTAGTCGTCGATGAAACCGAGGAAGAACAACCATAAGGTGGTGGCTATCATGAGAATCAGGTAGATGTTGCGCATCCTGCCGAACAGCAAGATGGGCACGATGATGGATACGAGGATGATGATGCCGCCCATAGTCGGCACGTTCTTCTTCTTTTCACCGAATGGGTCGATGGAAGCGTCGCGTTGCACCTCATTGTATTTCTTCCTTTTCATATAGATGATGAATTTCTCGCCAAACCAAGCGGAAATGATGAGTGAAAGGATGAGTGCTGCCAGTGACCGGAAGGAGATGTATTGCCACATGTGTGCTCCCGGTATGTCGAATCTCTCTAGGAAACGGAAAAAATAGTAAAGCATGATGGTTGGATTTTGTTGTTAATATTATGGTTGCTGCTCGGAGAAGATTCCTTCTAGCACCTCTCGGTCGTCGAAATGATGTTTCACGCCACGGATTTCTTGGTAGTTCTCATGGCCTTTGCCAGCCACCAGGATGACGTCGTTCTTTTGCGCCATGGTGCAGGCGGTGCGTATGGCTTCGCGGCGGTCGGTGATGGATAGGACGTTGCGGCGCTGCTGGGCGGTGAGCCCGGCGAGCATGTCGTTGATGATGTCTTGAGGGTCTTCAAAGCGGGGATTGTCGCTGGTGATGATGGTGATGTCGCTCTGCTTGGTTGCCTCTTGGGCCATGATGGGGCGCTTGCCTTTGTCGCGGTTCCCTCCGGCTCCGCAGACAGTGATGACACGGCCTTTGTTGCCTAATACCTCGTGGATGGCTTTTAGCACGTTGCACAGGGCGTCGGGAGTGTGGGCGTAGTCCACGATGGCCGTGTAGCCCAAGGGTGAGTGCACGGGTTGGAGCCTTCCGCTGACGCTATGCAGCGTGCTGAGTGTGACGAGGATGTCTTCGGGTGCTTTTCCTAGCATCCGTGCGGCGCCATAGACTGCAAGGAGGTTGCTGGCATTGAATTTGCCTATGAACTGCACACCCACCTCGCGACCGTCCACCTCGAGGTACATGCCTTCGAAATGGCATTCCAGAATGCGTGCCCTGAAGTCGGACATGGCTTGGATGGAGTAGGTCTTCACGGTGGCTTTCGTGTTTTGAACCATGAAGTTGCCGTTCTTGTCATCGGCGTTGATGATGGCGAATGCTCCTTTGGGAAGAGAGTCGAAAAATGCCTTCTTGGCGTCACGGTAGTTCTCGAAAGTGCCATGGTAGTCGAGATGGTCGCGTGTGAGGTTGGTGAAGATGCCACCTGTGAAGGCCAAACCTCCGATGCGGTGCTGGTGGATGGCGTGGCTGCTGCATTCCATGAACACATATTCGCAGCCTTCTTCGCGCATCCGGGCCAACAAGCGGTTGAGTTGGATGGGGTCGGGGGTGGTGTGCGTGGCTGGTATGGCCTCGCCGTCGATGTAGTTGCACACTGTGGAGAGCAGGCCGCACTTGTGCCCCATCTTGCGCATCATATTATATAATAAGGTGGCGATGGTGGTTTTGCCATTCGTGCCTGTCACACCCACCAGTTTCATATGGCGAGAGGGGTCGCCATAGTAGGTGGTGGCCACCTGGCCGGCATCTTTTTCCGTAGACTCCACTACGATGAAGGTGACATCGGGTGGCAGCGTGGACGGTGGAGTTTCGCACAGGATGGCTGCTGCGCCTTGCTCCACGGCTTTCGAGATGAACTGGTGGCCATCGACTTGTGTTCCTTTCATGGCGATGAAGAGATGGCCGGGAGCCACTTGGCGTGAGTCGATGTCCACGCCGGTGATTTCAATGTCGAGCGAACCTGCCGTGCTGGTAGGTTTGATGTCTTTTAGTAATTCCCTTAGTGTCATGGATGTATGTTTTTGTTTCTGTTGTTTTCACGTTGAGGCTATAGGAACTGCATCCTGAGGATGCATGTGGAGCCTTTTGCTGCCTTCTCGCCGGCGGCAAGGCTCTGTTCCATCACTTTGCCACGTCCTTCAACCTGTGTTTTGAAACCGTGACGCTCCAACAGGTAGATGGCGTCGCGTGCACCCATCCCTACGACGTTCGGGACGAGGTCGTTGTCGGTCGGTGCTTTCTGTTCCAACAGGTATTGGTTGGGTGACATTCCCACTATTCCCCAGAATGGGGAGGAGTTGCCGTTGGTTGCCCACTGGCAACTGCTCTTGAATCCCAGGTGGGAGAGCACGGCTTGCGCCGAAGTGAGGTTGCCGTTGAGGATGGTGGGCCTGCGCTCCCCTTTCTCATCGATGGCGCTGCTGATGTCCATGCTGAGGTTGTGCGCCATGATGCCTTCTGCAATGTTGTGGAACACCCATCCGCTCATCGTGCCTCCCGATGCGGGGAGTCCTGCTTTCTGCAGGCATACGATGCAACTGTATCGTGGCTTTTCGGCGGGGAAGTAGCCGACGAAACTCACGAGGTAGTGCAACCCTCCGGCCTTGTATCCTATCTTCTCTTTCGCTATCTGTGCGGTGCCGGTCTTCCCGGCGATGGAGAAGGACTCCGACTTGGCTTTCTTGCCTGTTCCCTTCTCTACCACCTTGAGAAGCATGTCTTGGACTTTTGCCAGCGTGGAGGGCTTGCAGATTTGGTTCCTTAGCACCACGGGGGGCAGTTCGGTGACCAAGCCGTCTTTGATTTTCATCTTCACAAACCTGGGCTGCATCATCTTTCCGTTGTTGGCGATGGCGTTGTAGAATGTCAGTGTTGAGATGGGTGGCACCTGTGTCTCATAGCCAATGCTCATCCATGGCAGCGTTGTGCCACTCCACAGCGATACACCCTTGGAGTTCTTCTGGTCTGGATATCTGACGCGTGGCACGGCATATCCGACGATGGGTAGTTTCAGGTCTTCGGCGATGCCCACCCTGTGAAGACCGTCGACGAATTTCTGTGGCTGCTTGTGGTAGTATTTGTCGATGACTTTGCTGATGCCGATGTTGGAACTCACTTGAAGCGCTCTGCTGAGCGATATGGTGCCGTAGCCTCCCGAAGCCCTGTTGTGGTCGTTCATCTCGGCGCCATGCATCGTGACTTGACCGTTGCCCGTGGCCACCATGTAGGAAGTGTCCACCACGCCGTCGTCGAGTGCCACCATCACCGATGCCGTCTTGAACACGCTTCCGGGTTCCAGCAGGTCGGCCACGGCATGGTTCCGCCGCTCCTGCAGTTTCCCTTCGGACGACTTTTCCAGGTTGACAATGGCTTTCACGTCGCCTGTCGCCACTTCCATGACGATGGCGACTCCTACGTCGGCGTTGATTTCACGCATCTCATCGGCCACGGCTTTTTCCGCGATGTCCTGCATCTGCACATTGATGGTGGTGACAATGTCCTCGCCATCGACAGGCTCGATGTCCACGAACTTGACCACTTGGTTTCTCACACGTTGGTTGTGGAATACTCCGGGAGTGCCTCGAAGGATGCTGTCAAAGGATTGCTCCAACCCGAAACGGGGCTTGTCCATCTCGCCATACATGTCGCCCACGGTGCGGTAGGCGAGGGTGCCGAAAGGTCGACGGCGGGCGTTGTTCTCGTTGAAGTGGAAACCGCCTACGTACTTGTGGAGGCTGAAGACGGGAAGGCTCTGAACCTTCGTCAATGTGTTGTAGTTGACACGATAGGGCCAGACAGGCCAGTTCTGACTCTGCTTGGCACGGCCTTCCTCCAGGTCTTTCTTGAAATCCTCAGCCGACTTTTCCGGGAAAATGTCATGGAGTCCCATGCAGATGCTGTCCACTTTCACCTGCCAGAGACTGTCGCTGTTCTGCTTGCAAACCTTGAAGTCCATGAACATCTTGTATTCAGGGAGCGAACTGGCCATCAGTTCGCCTTGGTCGCTGAAGATGTTGCCGCGGTTGGCGTTTTCTTGATAAGTGTCGTTGTGTTTTTGGTTGGCCACTTCCATCCAATAGTCGTGCTTGACGGTCATGATGTATATCGACTTGAGCACCACGGCCACACCGATGATGGTCATCAGTATGGCGATGAAGGTGTATCGTGGCATGATGTCGTTGTTGTCGAACTTGCTCATGGTTGTTCTCAGTTGGGGATGACGATGATGTAGGGGGGCTGGTCTGCGGGTTGGATGATGCTGTCGTTGTTGGCACGCAACTTCTGTAGTACGTGGCTCTCACGGCAACGCTCGGTGAGTTCGCTGGAGAGCGACAAGGTCTTGTACCTCGATGCCTCCAACGTCTTGTTGAGTTGGTTGATTTTGATCAGTTGCTGCTGGCAACTGTACCTGTTGGAGATGTACATGATGGAGAAGAAGGTGATGATCAGTATGAGCCACACTTGTTTCCTGATGGCTTGCGTGTCGAGGATGTCTCCACCGAGAATGGTTCTCAGGGCCATCGACGAAGAGAAAGGTTTCTCGTCTTCGCGCGCGTTGTCTTCTATCACCTCTTTGAGCGTGGGGCGCGCCGGCTGTGCCTCCTCTTCGGTGTCGTCCTCCAAGTCGTCGCCGGCATATGCGCCTTCCTCTGCTGCTTCGTTCATGTCCTCCCCGCTGGGATTTTCCGGCATCAGGTCCATTTCCTCTGCCATCGATGCCGTTTCCTCATTGTTGATGTTTCCTTTTTTTCTCATTGGTCCAATCACATTTCTTCGGTTCTTCATCTGCAACGCCTGCAGGTGTTTGCCTATGTAAGTTTTGAATGGCCCCTTTTCCGGGGCGGGTATGTCTTTTTCATATCTTTTCCGCTATGCGGAGTTTGGCACTCCTGCTGCGGGGGTTGGCCGATTGCTCCTCTTCGCCGGGCGTGGTCACTCTGTTGTGGATGGGGCGGAGTGGCGACTGCTGTCTTCCGAAGAAGTCTTGCTCAACCCTCCCGCTGGTGTTGCCTGAACGCATGACGTTCTTGACAATGCGGTCTTCCAGGCTGTGGTAGGTGATGACCGAGAGCCTCCCGCCGCTTCGAAGCAAACGTGTGGCGCTGGCAAGCATCTCGCTGAGCGCATCCATCTCGTGGTTGACTTCTATGCGAAGGGCTTGGAACACCTTCGTCACCTCTTTCTTCTCACGCTCGCGTGGGAACAGCCTGGTGAGTGTCTCTGCCAACTGCGAGGTGGTGTTGATGGGGTGTGCCGCCCTTGCTTTGACGATGGCGGCTGCAACCCGTCTCGCGTTCCTCACTTCTCCGTAGAAGAAGATGATGTCGGAGAGTTGCTTCTCGTCGTATCCATTCACTATGTCGGCGGCGCTCAAACGCGCACGCTTGTTCATTCGCATGTCGAGAGGGCCTTCTTGGCGGAAGGAGAATCCCCGGCTGCCGTCGTCGAAATGATGGCTCGACACGCCAAGGTCGGCCAGGAGGCCGTCGATGTGCTCGATGCCATGGTAGCGCATCCAATTGCCCAGGTAACGGAAGTTGCTTTGGACGAAGGTGAAACGCTCGTCATCGGGGATGTTGGCTAGGGCGTCGGAATCTTGGTCGAAACCGAAGAGGCGGCCTCGTGGCCCCAGGCGCCTGAGTATCTCCCTGCTGTGACCGCCACCGCCGAAGGTGACATCCACATAGGTGCCGGTGGGGTCTATGTCGAGACCATCGACGCTCTCCCGCAGGAGAACAGGGATGTGGTATGTCGAGGGGCTGATGTCCATGGCGTCATTGTTGGCTGGCGGGAGGTTCCGCCATCAGTTTTGCCAAGGAAGCGGTGAATTCTTCCTGGCCGACAAACGGGGTCTCGGTGGCTTGGCTGCTCCACACCTCGATGTAGTCGCCCATGCCGATGAAGCGGATGCCTTGGTCGATGCCGGCGGCCTCGAGGAGGCGGCGGGGGATGAGAATGCGCCCGCTGCTGTCGGGGTAGACTATCTCCACGTCGGAGAGGAACTGGCGGTAGAGTTGTTGGTGCTGGGGGTTCCACCGGTTGATGCGCTGGCGCACACTGTCCATCTGCTCGTTCCATGACGATTCGGGGTACAGGGTCAGGCAGGGTTGGAAGACATCCTTACGAAGCACCAGTGCAGACCCTTCCTCTCCTTGAAGCACCTTGCGGAATGCTGAGGGGAGAAACACCCTGCCTTTTGAGTCGGTCTTTGCCTCTATGTTGCCCAATAATCGCATGTTTTGCCCGTTTTATTTGAATTAGGCTACAAAATTATACATTTTCCCCCATTTTCCCCCATTTTCCCCCACCTTTTTTTCAAAAAAAATTAGGTCGGGTGCATGGCTCGTGTCATGGGCATGCTTGTCGTTTCTTTTAGATAGCGGTTCTGGCGCCTCTTTCTGTCTTGGAAAACAAAAAACATCTTTTTCCAAAATACCATACTTATCTCTTTAACTCCCCTTTTGAGACGTCTCAATGTGCCGTCTCTACATAACATCTCTTTGATTCTTGAACAATGCCCATAGGTCACACAAAAGTAGAAATTGTTCGTTTTTTCGGAAAAATCTTGCTGAAATACGTTTTTTTTGCTAATTTTGCAGAAATTCTGATGCATTGCCTATCTGCCAGTGAGGAAAATGCGCATTGTAGCACAAGAACGAACCATGGAACAAGCAAAATTTCACCAGATCAATCCTATGACCGCCAAGGCCGTCGTGGACGACTGCTCGTTCATCGACGACGACCTCGTGCTCTTCAGCCGTTTCGAGGATGTACCCATCTCTGCAGAACCTCGAGAGATGAACTGCCTCTTTGTGGCGATGTGCCTGGAGGGAAGTGCCCAATACACCGTGGACACCAAGGAGCATTTGGTGCGTAAAAACGATGTCATCGTGGTCAACGACGGACAGGTGATCAGCGACTACATGCTCAGTCCCGACTGCAAGGGCATCGCCATCATGGCATCTGTTGACTTTTTCGCCGAAATCATCAAGGAGGTCTATGAGATGTCGCAGGTGTTCCTCTTCGCTTACTATAGTCCCGTGTTTAATTTGAAACCCGAAAAAGCGGAGACTTTCATTGGATATTTCAACACCATACGCCAGAAAGTGGATGACATGGGGCATCGCTTCAGGCGTGAATTGGCCATCTCGCTGCTCAAGGCGATGGTATATGACATAGGTAATGAGATTTACCAAAAACAGACCAACTCCCCCAAGCGGACAAGGGCGGATGTCATCTTCAACACTTTCATCGCCTTGGTGAAGGAGAATTTCCGTAGCGAAAGGCGGGTAAGCTGGTATGCCGTGCAACTGTGCATCACACCCAAATACCTCTCCGAGACGGTGAAGCAGATGAGCCGACGCACACCCAACGAGTGGATCGACCATTTCGTCACCCTTGAGATACGTGTGCTGCTCAAAAGTTCTACCATGAGCATCAAGGAAATTGCCAGGATACTGCATTTCCCCAACCAGTCTTTCTTGGGGAAGTTCTTCAAGGAGCATGTCGGAATGTCGCCTTCCAAATACAGAAGGTCGTGAACCCTTTTTATCTTCTCATCAAGTGGACGGCGTAAGTATAACACTTAAAATGTAAGAGAGATGAATGAAATAAAGATTTACAAGGCTGTAGATAAACTATTGGATAATACGGTTGTTTTCGTGTTTTTCACATGCGTCGGCATCGCCCTGATATTTGAAGGCTCCAGGGGGGGCATTTTTGCTGGCTTGTTTTTCTTGATTGTCTTCAGCATTTTGGCTTGGCTTAAGATCAACTTTGTAAGGGATCGTATATTCTCACCTGTGGCTCAAATTGAAATCTTTGAGGATGGCATACAATTCTACGAGGAACAGTTCGTCCCGTTCTCTGACATCAAGCAGTTTGAATTTTTCTTGAATGAAGACAACCAATTGATCCTGAGACTATTGGGGTGGAACCAAGAGCAAAACCCTTGTTATGAGATACAATCCCTCCCGATTACGGTGAGTGACCTGCAGTTCTTGTTGGAGAAATGCAAGCAAAGGCATGACAATCCTGCAAGCAAGGAGAAGGTGGAGAGGGAAATCGAACCCGTGGTGAAGGCCATCAATGAGGCTACCATAGGCAAGGGATTCCTACGTTGTTTCTATTTCAAGTTGCTGCTTGTGGCGGTGATCTGCCTTGCTTTTTACTACGGTTTCCAATTGTACCATAGGAACGACATCAAACCACTGACCGACTGGTCTGAGTATGGAAGGTGTTATGATAAGGAAATCAATGGCAACGACACGCTTTGGGCATATCATTTCGCTTATGGTGTTTTCGAGGCTGATGACCATGCTCCCAGTGTGAAGGAAGATGAAACCGGTTCGTCGTTTTCCGATGTGGAAAAGAAGGCTGGCGTAAGCGAAAAGTATATGAGGGAGGTCATGCATCGAATCACCACTGAACATCTGAAGGACC
This sequence comes from Prevotella sp., assembly GCA_017524385.1. GTDB lineage: Bacteria > Bacteroidota > Bacteroidia > Bacteroidales > Bacteroidaceae > Prevotella. Next base: position 5,597 of record JAFWSS010000258.1, on the reverse strand, counting down.
ACGGGGTCAATGTCAAGAAGTCAAGCAATGGTTCCGAATATGAAACGCGCAGTTTTGAGGAGGCTGTCACGGGAAAAGACGAAGAGGGGCTGAAGGCTTACGCAGATGCTTTGGCAAAGCAGAAATGTCTTGAGGAGACGGAAGTGGATGCCATCAGGCAGGCTGCTCATGAGGAGGCTGTCAGAATGAGGGGGGATTTGGAAAGAGAAATCAGTATAGGGCGACTGTGTTATTTTATGGAAGAGAGGTCACGCATCCTCCTTTATGTCGCTGTGGGGAGTTCATTATTGTTGTTGATTCTACATCTTGCAAGAAACAGAAGTCATCTCAAGAAAAAACGTGAGTGATGCCGAGCTTTGGCAGAGCCGGGCAGGGGGGCAACATCTTCTTGAATTGGATAAAGGCTGTTTCCCATTCATTTGATTTTTTTTCAAATAATGATGTGAAAGTTGTTTGGTTGTTTTTTTTTATTACCTTTGCCAATGATAGTTTTAATACCATATCTCGTTCTATACCTTAAAGACGATACATGAATTTTTATAACCATTTGATCTTTTTTATGAAACCATTTCACACATTCCGATTCAAGATGCTGACAGCCATGGCTGTTTTGCTTAGTTTTTGTTTTTCCGTATCTGCTCATACGGAAGCTGTGGATGAAACCCAAAAAGGCATGTCGCCTTTTGAGGCCATCAGTACGTTGCTTCAACAGCAAGGCATTGACAATGTCAATCTGCTCACCGTTGTTCCTTCAGAAACCTTCAACCTGATTTCACCGCAACTGAAAAAGGCGTTGAAAGTGAAAGACGATGTCGGTTACGAACCTAATTCCACCGTCGGTGATGTGCTCACCTCTATGCTTAAGAAAAAATATGGGAAAAAGTCGAACGAGAAAAACGACTTCCTCTCCATTCAGTACAGTACGTCGAGTTCGGATTTCGAAAAGTACTTGATAAAATATCCCAATTCAAAATTTGCAAATGAGGCAAGGGCAAGGCTTAACTGTTTCAATGAGAATGAATTGTTGCTTTTCGCCAAGGAAGAAAACACGAGACTGGCATACGAGACGTTTGCTAATCTTTGCGCCAATAATGCCGTTTGCGACTATGAGGGATGCGAAGGAATAGGAGCAAAAAACCACAAGGTGGCGGAGGCCGTGAGCAAATGGTACGCATTGACTGACCGCTCCACAGGAAGCAATCCCTCACTCTTTTCCGAATATATCTCTCAGTTTGGCGACGATTCTCCATTCGCCCTTGAGGCTGCCGATAGCCTTGAGGTGAACCAAGACCGCTACGATTGGAAGGTAGCCACCTCAAAAGATACAAAGGCTGCATACGAAAGCTATCTTGCTAGCCATGAGGATGGAATAAACAAAAAAACTGCAGAGCTTGCTTTGAAGGAATTGACTTTGTGGGAGAAAGCGAAGGATAGTGACAAGTATGAAGATTTTTGTGCTTACTATGAAGAATATCCTGAAGGAAAACATGCCGACGAAACCATCAAGAAACTCAAGCAAATAGAAGATGCTGCATGGCAACAAGCCCAGAAGAAAAACACCCTCGCCGCTTACGAGGATTTCGTCAACAAGTATCCCTCAGGCTACTATTCTAGCGACGCACAAAACAAAATTAGTGATTTTAGGCTCGCTCCTTTCCTGAAAGAACCCGCTTCACTTAGCGACCTTACATACTTCGGAGGTTATTCCCAGCCTGGTTATTCCTTGATTTTCTTAGGAAATGGTGACAAGAAGGCAACCATCACTGTCTCCTTGAACGGTCCTACGGGATATAGTAAAAAATTCAAACCTGGTGCTTATGAGTGGGTAAAGGTGAAGAATGGAAAGTACAGGGTGTTGGTACAGGCAAGCAACGTGGAAAACTATTGGGGAAACTGCACTTTTGAAGACCGTATTTATGGAGGGGCATGGTGTACAACCGTTCGCAATTCTTTTGGCATACAAGTTTCTTCCAATATAAATCCTGAATATTCAAACAAATTTGAGAAGGTCATTGATGAAAGGGTCATCCAAGAATTGATCAATGCCTTGGGAAAATAGATGTTTCGCGAATTCGTTGAAAATGTCACAATACCAATAATCTCAATTTACGACGATAAAATTAGCACGACATTTCTATAAAATAATTATTTTTAAACAAGTAAATTGGTCCGCCTGAAATATGGCGGACTATTATTTTGTTCCAGCAATCCATATCTCTTCCAAGCCCTTTTCGCGCACAGCAGGCTGTTTACCCAAACGTATGTTGCTTGTTAACACGTCTCACACCCCTCGTTCCGCCCAGTCGCCCCGGTCGAGGTTGCGATATCCGATGGCTTCTGCGATGTGTTTCGAGAGCACCTTTTCCGCCCCTTCGAGGTCGGCGATGGTGCGCGCCACCTTCAAAATCCTGTTGTAGGCGCGGGCGGAGAGTTTCAGGCGTTCCATCCCCAATCGCAACAGGGCCAGCGAGCTTTCGTCGGGTTCGGCATATTGGTGGATCATGCGCTCTGTCATCTGTGCGTTGCAATGGATGCCTTTCATTCCATGGTAGCGCTGCTCCTGTATCTTGCGGGCGCGAAGCACCCTTTCCCTGATTTTCTCGCTGGGTTCACCCATCGGAGCCTTGGAGAGGTCGTCGTAGGTCACGGCAGCGCATTCGATGTGGATGTCGATGCGGTCGAGCAGCGGCCCGGAGATTTTCGACATGTAGCGTTGGATTTGTCCCGGTGTGCAGACGCAGGTGTGGGTGGGGTCGCCATAGTAGCCGCAAGGGCAGGGGTTCATCGAGGCGACGAACATGAAGGAGCAGGGGTATTCCACGGTGTATTTCGCTCGCGCCACGGTGATTTTGCGGTCTTCAAGAGGCTGTCGCAGCACCTCGAGCGTCTGTTTTGAAAATTCGGTCAGTTCGTCGAGGAACAGCACGCCGTTGTGTGCCAGCGACACCTCCCCGGGCTGTGCCGACGACGTGCCACCGCAAAGCCCCACTTGCGAGATGGTGTGGTGCGGGCTTCGGAAGGGGCGCTGGGAGATGAGCGAGGTGTCACGGCCGAGTTTGCCCGCCACGGAGTGCACCTGGGTGGTTTCCAGACTCTCAGCCAAAGATAGTGGCGGGAGAATGCCAGGCAAACGCTTTGCCATCATCGACTTGCCGCTTCCCGGCGGCCCGATCATGATGAGGTTGTGTCCGCCGGCTGCAGCCACTTCGAGGGCGCGTTTCACGTTCTCTTGTCCGCGCACGTCGGCGTAGTCAAGGTCGAAGTTCGTCTGCTGCTCGTAGAATTCCTTCCTTGTGTCCACAAACACTGGTTCGGGCTTGCTCGTGCCGGAGAGCAGGCCCACCACCTGTGTGATGTCGTCCAAGCCATACACCTCCAGGTTGTTCACAACGGCGGCTTCGCGGGCGTTGTCGCGTGGCACGATGAGGCCTTTGAACTTCTCCTTCCTTGCTCGTATGGAGATGGGCAGGGCGGCGCGGATGGGTTTTAGTTTGCCGTCGAGTCCCAACTCTCCTACCATCATATATTCCCCAAGGTGGTCGGTGGGGAGTTTGCCATGGGCGGCGAGCATGCCGATGGCGATGGGAAGGTCGTAGCTGCTGCCCTCCTTCTTGATGTCGGCGGGCGACAGGTTGATGGTGAGCGACGACACCGGTAGGCGGTACCCCACGTTGGGTAGGGCGGCGTTGATGCGGGCATAGCTCTCGCGAACGGCGGTGTCGGCCATTCCAGAGAGGTTGAACATCACACCGCGGGTCATGTTCACTTCGATCGTGATGGTGGTGGCCTCAAGCCCCACCACGGCGGCACAATAGGTCTTTGCTAGCATGGGCTCTGGTTGTATTCTTGGGAAGAATAGCTTTCAACTGACAAAATTACATTTTTTTGTTGAGAATTCATGTTTTTTCCTTAAATTTGTACACTTTTCCATCATTTCCAAGAAACATGTGGCTCTATGGCTTTCGTGATTCACAGGAATGTCGGTTTCCCATTGTAAAATAGTTTATTATTAACCCAATTAAATAATTTAGTCTATGTTACTCAACACCAATTTGATTTTCAAGGAAGATATGTCACGCCGAGGCGACCATGCCACCAAGTATGTGATTCTTCACCATTCCGAGGTGGCAACCCGCCACACAGTCAATGACGTGCATCAATGGCATCTCAACAAGGGTTGGGCTGGTATCGCCTACCACTACTTCGTCAACAAGGAGGGAGAAATCTTCGAGGGGCGTCCTGTCTGGGCTGTCGGTGCACATGCATACGGCTACAACCCGGAGTCGGTAGGCATTTGCTTCGAAGGTGATTTCAACAAGGAACAGATGAACAAGAAACAGGAAGACGCCGCCGTCATGCTCGTCGCCTTGCTAAGTCTCTCGTATGATAACGCCAAAGTTGTCAGACAATGTGACTTGTCTAAAGAGAAAGCCGGTCCTGGGGCCAACTTCCCCTTTGAAGACTTTTGCCAGAAGGTTGAAACTTGCAAGAGTTGGATGAAATCGCTCTCCGGCTCGGAGTTGTACCAACGGATGATGGAGGCAGTGAGAGCATAGGGTTATTGCTCACTTGCTGGCATCCAATATGGCTTGAATGTCCACTATGCCAAAATCGTGGAGACGGGAGGAATCCCGTCTCAAGAGGTCCTTAACGGCCTGGGAGCGTGCGCTTCCAGGCCGTGAAATTAGTTTAGTTGTTCACGTCTGTGGATGCGACAGGCAGGGCCTTTTGGTAATTTGCTTTTGTCAAATCGACTGTAATAGCCGGCAGTACGGCGGCATCGTCGCAGGTGACTGCCGTTCCCTGGTTATACAGATAGCCGAAGTCACAGACGTAGGTGATGCTGCTGGAGGTATAGCCGCTGGTGCGCATGAACCAGAAGGAGTTGCCGCGATAGCCCTCAACCGACGACCACCAGGCACCACGGCACTTGGCATAGAGCGTGGAGCGGAAACGGCGAGCGGAATCGTCGATGCCGCTACCTGCATAGAAACCATAGTCGGAAGCCAACGAGGAGGCAAAAACCTCGTCATTAGAAAGGATGAACACATGGTCCTGCGTGTCGGGTCCGCAGTCGGTGCCATAGTGAGGGTTGGCCGGGTTCTTAACCTCGGTAGTCTTTATGGCCGCACGTTCCTCGTTAGAGAAGGCACGGGTGTAGAACGCGTTGTTCAGCCATTGGCGCAGGTGGCTCCCGCTCCAGTTCACGACTTCTTCCTGATCGTGGAAAGGACAGGTGTCGGGCATGCGGTCGGCTAATAGCACGGCTTTAGTGCCGCTGATCTTCAGAATGCGCCACTTCACGGGAGCGTAGGCAAAATAGTGCCAGGCATCGGGATCGGCCCAACGGTAATGCTGCTCCCTGTCCGTAGAACAGGTGACAACACCATCACCTTTCAGCCTGTGGTAGCGCGTACCATTGATTTCCGTGTCGTCATCCGTCCATTGGGCACCCTCCAGTTGGCTGTAGAGTGTGGCATCTACGATCACATCGCCATCCACCAATGCATAGTCATCCACAGCATTGAAGCTGCCGCTAACGACCTCGTTGGCAGGATATGAGCCAAACAGGATACACTCCCAGCGCGTGACATCCT
>JAFWSS010000257.1 GCA_017524385.1 Prevotella sp. | reverse complement strand
TAAATTATAAATTATAAAAGTGTTTGCCAATTATAAATTATAAATTGTAAATTATTAATTATTTAAATGGCTTTAATCAAATCAGTAAAAGGTCTGACCCCGAAATGGGGCAAAGACTGTTATTTCAGTGAGAACGCCACCATCGTGGGCGAAGTGGAGATGGGCGATGAATGTTCCATCTGGTTCAATGCCGTAGTCCGTGGCGATGTGGCCTACATCCATATGGGCAACCGCGTGAACGTGCAGGACGGTGCCTGCGTGCACGTCACCTACAAGATAGGCCCCACCATCATCGAAGACGATGTCTCCATCGGTCACAACGCCACCGTCCACGCCTGCACCATCAAGCGCGGCGCACTCATCGGTATGGGGGCCACCGTCCTCGACAACGTCGTGGTGGGTGAAGGCGCCATCGTGGCTGCCGGAGCCCTCGTCCTGCAAGGCACGCAAATCGGTCCCCACGAGATTTGGGGCGGCGTGCCAGCGAAATTCATCAAGAAGACACGCCCCGACCAAGCGGAGAGTTTCGCCGCCCATTATGTGGGTTACTCCAAATGGTATCTTGAAGAAGACAATAAAGAGTAACATCGTCTCCACCTATGTCCACACTGAAGGAGAAGACAGCGCAAGGCCTCTTGTGGGGAGGTTTGAGCAACGGCTTGCAGCAGTTGCTCAACCTCGTCATCGGCATCTTCCTGGCTCGTCGGCTCTCGGAGGCCGACTATGGCATGGTGGGCATGGTGACCATCTTCACCGCCTTGGGTGCATGCCTGCAAGAGGGTGGCTTCATTTCCGCCCTTAACAAGCGCAAGGATGCCACCCATCGCGACTTCAATGCGGTCTTCTATACCAGCGTGGCCATCGGACTGGCGTTCTATGCACTCATCTTCTTCTGCGCACCCCTCATCTCTTGGTTCTATGGCGTGCCCGAACTCACCCCGCTGACCCGCTATGTCACGTTGAGTTTCGTCATCTCCAGTTTCTCCACCGCTCCAAGAGCATGGCTCTTCCGCAACATGATGGTGCGCGAGACATCGCTGATGACCCTCATCGCCCTTGCCACCTCGGGCGTCGTGGCCATCGCCATGGCCTATGGCGGCATGGCCTATTGGGGCATCGCCACCCAGAACATCGTCTATATCTCCGTACTCGCCTTGCTGAGTTTCTATTTCTCCAAGTGGCGTCCCACCAAGCCGACAGACTTCACGCCTGTGCGTGAGATGATAGGTTTCAGCAGCCGACTCATCATCACCAACGTGTTCACCATCATCAACAACAACCTTTTCTCCGTCATCCTGGGCAAATTCTACACGACACGCGACGTGGGCAACTACACACAGGCGAACAAATGGAACACGATGGGCTCGTCGCTCATATCCAACATCATCTACGGCGTGGCGCAGCCCGTGTTCACCAAAGTGGAGGACGACCGAGAGCGGCAGAAGGCCGTGCTGCGCAAGATGCTGCGCTTCACCGCCCTTGTCACCTTCCCCTTGATGCTCGGTCTGTCATTGGTGGCGAAGGAATTCATCGTCATCCTCATCAAGGAGAAATGGCTCGACAGTGCCGGCATCCTGCAGATGCTTTGTCTGGCGGGGGCTTTCTTTCCCATTTGCACACTCCTCTCACATCTCGTCATCAGCCGGGGGCACTCGGAGGCCTATATGTGGTCGACCATCGGTCAATGTCTGGCGGGACTGACTGTGGCACTGTCGCTGTCACCCTTCGGCATCCACGTCATGATCGGGGCATACGTGGCAGTAGGCATCCTCTGGACTGGAGTATGGCTGTGGCTGGTCCACAGGGAGACTGGACTGACCTTGATGGAATTCTTGAAGGATATCTCGCCCTACCTGCTGCTTGCCGCTTCGCTGTGCGTGGGTGCGCATTTCGCAGCCAGAGGCATCGACAACATCTACCTGCGGTTCCTGGTGAAGGTGCTGCTGGTGGCTGTGCCATACGTGGGCATACTGTGGATTTTGGGCAGCACCATCATGCATGAAGGCATCAAGTATCTGTTAAGGAAATTGAAGGGTGAGCATAGGAAGTTTTAGGAGAAACTAGGAAATACTAGGAAGCTTTTTATTGCGTAATGCTTTTTCTGTTAATAATTCTTAAAGACAAGATGTATTTTGGGGAAATTTGGAACAATAATTTTACCTTTGCAAACAATTTGATATCAAGGTTTATTTAAAAATCGTAAAATGGGTAAAAATAGAATGTTTTTGATGGCAATGGCCATCATGGTTTCAGGAGCAACATTTGCTGGCGGCATATTGACGAACACCAACCAAAGTGTGAGTTTTCTTCGCAATCCCGCCCACGATGCATATATAGGCATCGATGGAATATACACCAACCCCGCTGGTGTCATCTTCCTTGGTGATGGTTTCCATCTTGGCTTCAACTGGCAATATGCCCGTCAGACGCGCACCATCACAACCTTCAACCCCGACTTCGCCTTGGGGTTGAGAAACAACGGCTATAATCAAGAAAATGGAAAGGAATTCGAGGGTGTGGCCAATGCCCCGTTCATACCATCCATCCAAGCAGCATACAACAAAGGTAATTGGAGTTTTCAAGGCTCTATCGCCATCACCGGCGGTGGTGGAAAATGTGAGTTTTCCAATGGCATCGGCTCTTTTGAGAGTGCGGTTGGCGCCATTGCCAGTTCGCTGAAACCCCTTGGAGCCACTGGTTATGACGTTGACGGATACATGCGCGGAAAGCAATTCTACATTGGCTTCACATTGGGCGCTTCCTACAAAATCACCGAAAACCTCTCAGTCTATGGTGGAGCACGCCTGCTTTACGGAGTAGCATCCTACAAGGCAAAATTGAACAACATCATGGTGAACACGGCAGATGGAGCTGTACCTTTCGGCACGTTCCTCGACAATGCCAACACAAAGATTGCCGGTGGCATCATGCAATATGCCAATGGCATCAGTCAGTTGGAAGCAGGCATCGCACAATATACGGCCGCCGGTGTTCCCGCACCCGAAGAGTTGACCCAGAAACTGGCAGAGGCTCAAGCCGGCAAAGCCCAACTGGAAGGCACCCAGCAAAGTTTGCAGACCTTGGAAGTTTATCGCGAGGGCGTCAGCCTGATGTCCGACCAGACGGGTGTCGGCATCGCCCCTATCGTCGGCATTGACTACAAGGTGGGTAACTTCAACTTCGCCGCCAAATATGAGTTCAAGACACGCATGAGGATGAAGAACAGTTCCACTGTGAAGGAAGCCCATGCCATCGACGCAGTGAACAAGTTCCGTGACGGCACCAGCGTTCCCGAGGACCAGCCCGCCTTGTTCACCGCAGGTGCACAATGGTCGGTTCTTCCTAACGTGCGTGTAAGCGCCGGCTATCACTTGTTCTTCGACAAGCAAGCCCACTGGTACAACCACGATGAGAAGAAACTCGATGGCAACACATGGGAAGTCAACGGTGGCGTAGAATGGGATGTCAACGACAAGCTTCAAGTCAGTGGCGGTTTGCAGAAGACCAACTACGGCTTGTCTGACGAGTATATGAACGATATGTCATTCGTTGTCAGCAGTTACACCTTTGGACTAGGTGTCGGTTACAAAGTGACGGACAAGGTGAAGGTGAATGCTGCTTATTTCCAAACCAACTACGACACATACAATCAAGAGGTTGCTCCTACAGCCACCAACCATACCACACATAATGACTTCACTCGTACCAACAAAGTCTTCGGTTTGGGCGTGGAACTGACAATCTAATGTGTGAACCATCTATAGACGTGAATTTCGCTTAGAACTGTAAACAGCCTCGAAAAATTAGCAATATTTTCTTCCCCCCGGCAGGCGGCCAACCCCTTCCGGGGGGCGTTCGCGTTATGGCGTCATCAGCCGCTGTCGTTCTTTCGTTTCATCCTTTTCTCCCGTTTCGCCAGTTCTGCTTCCCTGATGAGCGTCTTCTTGTTCTTGCTTCCCTTCGGCCTTCCTGGAGACCTTTTGGGCTCGTCAGCCCTTGCTTTATTGCCGCCTTTCTTGCTTCCCTTCGGCCTTCCGGGTTTCCTCTTCTGCTCCGGCTTCCCGGCTTCCGGTTTCTCGGACTTCTTGTTCTTCGACCCCTTCGGTCTTCCGGGCTTCCCCTTGGGCTTGGGCTCCTCTTCGGCGGGTCTCCTGCCCTCTGCGATGTCCCTCAGCTTCTTCGCGTTCCTCCCCGTGGGTCGAGGCGCCTTCGGGTCGACCTTCACGGGCATCCTGTGGACCTGGCTGACGACGGCCTCGGTGTTCCTCCTGTTGATGTCCGAGGCGACCGCCTCGAGGTCCTCGGTGGAGAATCCCAGCGCCTTGAGTAGCTTGCGCTGCCGCACGCTCTCGTCATGGACGCAGGCGTACTTCTCGGAGTCGAAGAGTGATATGTGGAGCCTGTCCATCTCCTTCAGCATCCTCCCGGTGTCCAGCTTGAGCGCCTTGCATTCCCGAACCACCACGCTCCTTGTTATCTGGGCGACGAAGGTGGCGAGGTGTCGCGCCAGTATGGCCCTGTCGCCGTGGACCCTCGTCACGTCGCTGCCGAGCTGGGTCCCCATCGTGGAGTAAGCCTTCTCGCAGGTGTCCCGCAAGTAGTACGTCGAGTGCATCTCCGCCGCCTCCATATCCACGCTCGACGCTATGGAGTAGTAGCCCTTCACGTCCAGCTCCGCCTGCCAGGCCTCGAGGTTCCTCGCTGTCGTCCACGCGCCTCCCTCCTCGCTCACCGTCAGGTACTTGGAGACATCCTTCGGGACGACGGGCTGGAACTTGCCCCCGGCGACCTGCCTGCGCACGTCCTCCTCCGCCTCGAGCACCTTCTCTATCAGCCTCAGGGAGCGGTCGGTGCCGTTCGCCCCGTCGTAGAACAGGCAGACGCAGCTCTCCTTGCCGGAGCTCTTGAACAGCGGGGCCGACCCCTTGATGCCGAACACGCCGCGGCCGTTCACCAGGTGGGCGAGGTTCCACTTTATCTCGCGCGCCATGGACATCATCATCTGGTGCGCCGAGTTGTCCTTCTTCAGCATCACCGTCCAGTTCCACCCGAGGGACTCCACGGCCTCGATGGACGGGCGCTCGCAGAAGATCCTGTCCAGTATCGCGCCGCGGACCTCCAGGCCGGAGCGGTGGAGGCGGTTCCGCATCCGCTGCAGCGCCTTCGTGTCCGGCACGTTCCCCCTGAACACCTCGAAGGTCAGGGGAAGGCCGTTGCGCGAGTCCACGGCGTACATGTACCCCACCACGGGGCCGTCGCGGCGGGACTTGGCCTTGCCGTGGGCGGGGAGGTCGCCCGAGCTCACGTCGCAGTCGGAGTTGGAGCCGTCGATGGCTATCCACACCTCCTTGATGTCGGGGTCGAGGGCCTTCACCTTGTCCAGCCACAGGTCCTTGAACCTCTCCGCGTCCTCCGGGCTTATCCACTCGCGGAAGAGGTCGCCGTACCAGTCGTCGCCGTGGCGCTGCCGCGAGAACAGCACCTGGTCGGCCATCACGTCGGGGAAGGAGGAGGCCGCGTTCGTCCGGCTGAGGATCGTGAACATCGACCAGTCCATCAGGGCGTTGGCGTAGAGGGGGCCCACGGCGTCGTGCAGCGCGGCGTACACGCCGGTACGGCACCCCGCCGAGAGGGCCGTCAGGTACATGCCGTAGTGTAGGACGTGCAAGGGCGTCTTCTCCTCGTAGTACTGCCTCCACAAATCCGGGTAGCGAAGCTTGAAGTTGTCGTTGGGGTGCATGGTGGTGGGGCTTGTAGCCTTGCCGATCACCATGGTCGCGCTCTTCCTCCTCGGCACCGTCGGGTCGAGGTATATCCTCACAGCTCCGTCGTTTTTGTTCACGTGCCCGCCCTCGGGGATGGGGATCTCTTTCTTCTCGTAGTAGATGTGGCTCATAATAATGTCAAGTTTATGTTTACAGGCCGTAAAGGTAAACATTTTATTTTAATTGTGCAAATATTTAACAATATTTATGATTGTAAAGTGCGAAAAATTATGGGCTTGCTAGGTCAAAAACCTAGCAAGCCCATGGATGTCGGACTAAAGACGTTTACGGCTCTAGACGGAATTCACGTCTAGAATACGTGAGGTGCTCTATGCCACAGGAAAAACATTCCTTGATTGATTATCATTGGAGACCATTGTCGCTGATTTCGAGCGAATCGTTAGCTTCGCTAACTTCGTTTCCCCATCATGACTGGTTGCAGCACAGATAAACCATTTGGAAAAGCTGAAACTAAAGTTTCTGAAGTAAAATTGCCTTGCAAAATTAGGATTTATCTTGTATGGCAATTGGTTGTGAAGTGAAGCCCGAAGGGCTGGGACGACCACAGGCAGGTGGTGGAGCGAAGCGTAACCCCTGCTT
>JAFWSS010000256.1 GCA_017524385.1 Prevotella sp. | reverse complement strand
ATCAGGATTTGTAATCCGCTAAAATCGTTATTTCCAATATCTTATGTCCCTTTTACTCCCAAAACAAGTAGACATATGTCCCTTTAACTCCCCTTGTAACTCCCCTTTAGCTCCTCTTTAACTCCTCTTTAACTCCCCTTTAACTCCAAACTCCCAAAATAAGTAGACATATGTCCCTTTAACTCCCCTTTAACTCCTCTTTAACTCCCCTTTACCTCCCAATAGACTCCCCTTTACCTCCCAATAGACTCCCCTTTACCTCCCAATAGACTCCCCTTTACCTCCCCTTTTCCTCCTGGTGATAGAAAAGCCTTTCTTTTATGCTCTATATAATTGATTGAATAGTGATTTTTTATTAATCGTTTAATTTTCAGAAAAATGGGAAACAAGGAAGAAAACAAGACTATGAAGACACAGATTTACAACTTGGTGGTCCTCGACCGTAGTGGTTCGATGCAGAGCATACGCAAGGCTGCAGTAGATGGTTTCAATGAGACTCTTGCCGGTATCAAGAAGGCGCAAGAGCGTTATGCCGGTACCCAGGATCATTTCATCTCACTCGTGGCTTTCTGTAGTTGCTCTACTGACAAAATCTATGACATGGCACCTGTCGCAGAGGCTCGGCCTCTCGAGGAGAAAGACTACCAGCCCTGTTGTTGCACTCCGCTTTACGATGCCATGGGCTTCGCCATCACCAACATTCAGCGCCACGTGAAGGATCTCAAGGATGCCGCGGTTTCTGTTACCATCATCACCGATGGATACGAGAATGCATCCAGGGAATTCACGAGAACTTCCATCAGGGCCCTTGTGGAGAGTCTGAAGGGGCAGGGGTGGACATTCACTTTCATGGGAGCCAACCAGGATGCCGCGCTGACAGCAGAGACACTCGCAATACGCAACTCCGCCAATTTCGATGCCAGTCAAGATGGCGTAAAACAAGCTTATAGGAGAGACTGGCGCTCTAAGGGCACGTGGTTTAGCAAACTCAATGCATCCTTTAGTGCGAGGATGATGATGGATGATGATGACAGAATGGCTATGAATTCCCAATTGGCCGACGAGGCCTTCGACGAGACGGAAGAGGAAGACGATAAGAATAGTTGAGAAAATGATGGAAGACTTGGCAAAAGGGCTCTATGCCTATGCCAAGTCTTTTTTCTGATACCCAAGACTATACAACACCTACAAGAATGATAGTAACAGATAATTCTGATTACCTACTTATATCCGCTTCGTTGCAGGTTGCCTACCACGAATCGGTTTTTCTATTTTCATTCTCCTGAGATGATGTGTAGGTCTCGCTGTGGAAACGGGATGCTGATGTTGTTGTCATTCAAGGTCTGATAGACACATTCCAGAACCAGACAGTCATCTTTGTACTGAGACGTCACAGGCACCCATACCAAAACCTTGAGGTTGACGCTGCTGTCGCCAAATTCGCGAAGCAGCACCTGCACCGGATGCTGGTTGGGGTCTTCTTGGACGAAAGGAAGTTTTGACAATGCCTCCACCAACAACTTGCGGGTGTGCTCGATGTCGGTGCCGTAGGCAACACCCACGTCGAGGAGTCGTAGCTCATAACCCGAAGTCTTTGTCATGTTCTTGTAGTTCTTGGTGAACAATTGGCTGTTTTGGAAGGCGATTACAGAACCATCCACCGACTCCAGCATCGTGCTGGTGTAACTGATGGAACTCACCTTGCCGCGTATGCCGTCGCAGATAATCCAGTCGCCCACCTTGATGCGGCCTGCCATCAGAGAGATGCCGTAATAGATGTTCTCAAGGATGTCCTTTGATGCAAAACCCACGCCGGTGGACAGACCACCCGAGACTACCACGAGCCATGTGTTGTCCACATGGCAAATGGCTAGGCTGATGATGAGCCACATGCCCCACACTAACAGTTGGATGATGTTCTTTCCCATCACGAAGCGGCTTTCGGCGGAAGTGGGGTCCTTTTGATGGAAATAATGCTTGAGTAGCGCTTTCGCTGTTCGGTTGAGGTAGGAGAACACCATCCAAAGGATGATCACAAGAGCGATGTTCAGCACACTGATGGTGATGTTGGGAGAGTCGATGAACTTATAGGTGAAAATGCGCCAGGTCAGTTCCGTCAGGTTGAACACGGAGGCGGCCCAATAGATGGCTAGAAGTATCGACATTACACCTAGTGTAGGCAGCAGCACACTGTAGAGCAGGTCGTATTTCCATGACTCCGTGATGGGCTTGTCTTCCAAATGATGGCGCTGACCCCAATTCTTGATCCAGGAGCGAAGGCAGGTGATGGTGAGGATGCAAGTGAGTTGCATGATCCACCAGATGAGCAATTGGACGCTGAGCAATGTGAAACCTATCCAAGAGCAGACAACGGAGGCGACAAAGACGATGGCGGAGATGTAGGTGTAGAAAACGTCCAACTGAGGGATGTTGTGATTGTGACGGGCCACAACCCACCATTGCCAAATGGCGCAGCAGAGAAGGATGGGGGGGAGGATGAGGTTGACCAACTCGTTGGGGACGAGGATGATGCGGAACGCGATGATGATGAAACCTATGGCTATCAGTGGAGCGTAGATGCGTAGGGCGCTCATGATTTGGTCTGAACCCACACGCAGCAGAAGGGAGACGAGGATGACGCCCAGCAACCAGGCATACTGTGTGAGAAGGCCGCTCGCCATGATGAAGAAATTCTGATTCCAGAATATGCGGATGATCTGGAGCGCTATGGCGAAGATGATGACGGTGGTGGCCATGATGATGACCGAACGCTTTTTGCCCATGCTGTCGCTGCCAAAGCGTTTCCTCACGATGCGAGTGCCGATGAAACTGATGCACATCGCGGCGAAGGCGAATATGCCCATCGTGATGAACAAGCCGATGATCATGCGGCTGTCCCACTGTGATTTCACCTTGTTCGACGATGGAACGTATTTTTCTACAACGGTCTCTTTCGTCTTGGATAAACGGGAACGGAAATTAGACAGGATGGTGAGGTAGTTGTCGCCGCCGTTGACGAAGATGTTGTTCTGTATCTCGTTGTAACGGGTGTTGGCGTAACTGTTCATACGCTCCAAACGTTCTTCCGTTGCTTTGTAGATGTCGATGTATTCGCTCATGCTCTGACGGTTCTCCTTCAGCATGCGGCTGATGCATACCGTCAGGGTGAGGCAGACGTTGCGGTCCACCTGCATCTGCTCGGATAGCGTGCGTGTGGACATCTTGTTGAGGCTCGTCTTCAAACTGTCGTAACGGGCTATCTCTGTGTCGATGTTCTCGATGCTCAAGCGGAAAGGCTGTATCTTACGATGGTAGTCCTTGTACAACTGGGTCACCTCGTTGCACGCATAGGTCAAGTCGAAGACGTAGTCGTTCTTCTGAGAGTAAATCATCAGCGCATTCTGGTCGCAACGACGAGATATCGCTATCAGTTCCATTATCACTTGGTCGCGATATTGCTTGTGGCTCTTTGCCTCGTTCTGGAGGTCTTTGTAATGGGAGACCAACTCTTCACGCAACAATGAGAGGGTCTCCTCCAAGTCCTTCTCCTTCAACACGGCATGGCCGGGGAGGGCGGACAGCAGCAATGGCAGCAATAGAAATAAGATTTTCTTCTTCATCGAGTGACCTTTATTCAATTAACATTCCAATCTTTTCCACATCTTGCATGCAAAGGTACGAAAATTTCAATGAAATGAGCAAGAATGGTTCTTGTTTCTTTCTGCGAACCCGAGAAATTTGTCCTATAAGCTTGAGGTAAAAGTAAGCATGCTGCCATTGAGCCACTTAAACCCATCGAACCTTTTTTCCCAATTTGTTCTTGACATTCTTGCTTTTGTCATGCAAAAAACATACTTTTGCAATCTAAACAAAAAACATGCTTTCTACCATGACATTGATAGCTGATAGCGGAAGTACGAAGACCGACTGGTGCCTGGCACAAGGCGGCGAGGTGGTGGCGAGAATGGCCACTCAGGGCATCAACCCTTTTTATCAGAGTGACGAGGAAATCACACGAATCTTGCAAGACGAACTGATGAGCCAGTGGCCGGAGGCGGTGGAGGACGCACACGACGTGTTCTTCTACGGTGCCGGTGTGAGACCGGAAATGGCTGCGAGGATGAAACGACTGGTCGGTGATACCACACGGGCGGCATATGTGGAGGCTCATGGAGACCTCCTGGGGGCGGCAAGGGCCCTCTTCGGAAAGAATGAGGGAATTGCTTGCATCCTTGGTACTGGGGCAAATTCCGGACTTTATGATGGTACACGCATCGTGCAGAATACCCCTCCTTTGGGGTTCATCCTTGGCGACGAGGGGAGCGGGGCCGTGATGGGGAAACGGTTCGTCGCCGACTTATGCAAGGGACTGATGCCGGAAGGACTGATGCAAGAATTCAAGGATGCTACACACCAGGATGTGGCAGACATCATCAATGCCGTCTATAGGCAACCATTGCCCAACAGGTATCTTGCCAGCACCACGAGGTTCATACATCAGCACTTGAATGTCGAGCAGGTGAATAACCTCGTCGTCGATAATTTCCGAGATTTCTTCCGGAGAAATCTTGTGCAGTACCAGCGCCGTGACCTTCCCGTCAAGGTAATTGGAAGTATCGCATTCCACTTCCGCGAACAGCTTGCCTGCGCTGCGGAAATGGAAGGATTCGCACTCAATGGCGTCGAACAAGGACCCATGCTGGGGCTCGTGGCCTTCCACAGTGGCAATTATAGTGAGCAGCTCCGAAACAAGTAGACATATGTCCCTTTAACTCCCCTTTAACTCCTTTTTAACTCCTTTTTAACTCCCCAAAGAATCCCATCGGCTCCGAAACAAGTAGACATATGTCCCTTTAACTCCCCTTTAACTCCCCTTTAACTCCCCTTTAACTCCTCTTTAACTCCTCTTTAACTCCTTTTTGGGGACTTTACCTCCCCAAAAAATTCCCTTCGACTCCTTAATTTTTGATTTCTCTACTTATAATTTTCACTTTTTTTAGCAATAATTCGGTTTTTATTGCTAACTTTGCAGCGCTCTATGCTGTTACGTATGATAAGGTAACTATCAACATTAAACACATATATATGTATTTCACTTTGTTAATAACCGTCATCCTGACGGCAGTTGTCTTGGTGTTAGGCGCTTATGTCATCGCCAAGTTGATTGGACCTCGGTCGTACAACAAGGTAAAGGGTGAACCTTTTGAGTGTGGTATTCCAACGCACGGGTCCTCATGGATTCCCGTGTCGATAGGATATTACCTCTTCGCCATCCTTTTCCTCATATTCGACATCGAGACGGTTTTTCTTTACCCATGGGCGGTAGTGGTGAATGAATATGGTGTGATGGCAATCGCCAGCATCGGATTCTTCCTGCTCGTGCTCGTTTTTGGCTTGGCGTATGCTTGGCGGAAAGGAGCGTTGGAATGGATGTAAGGAAACCACGTATCAAGAGCATCCCATACGATGATTTCAAGGACAACGAGACCTTGGAAAAATTGGTGGAGCAGCTCAATGAAGGTGGCGTCAACGTCGTCACCGGAAGTCTGGACCAACTCATCAACTGGGGAAGGTCCAACTCTCTCTGGTCGCTTACTTTTGGAACGTCTTGCTGTGGCATCGAGTTCATGGCTGTGGGTTGTGCTCGCTATGACTTCTCACGTTTCGGCTTCGAGGTCACCAGAAACTCCCCACGTCAGGCAGACCTCATCATGACTGCTGGTACCATCACACACAAGATGGCTCCTGTGTTCAAGAGACTCTACGACGAGATGGCAGAGCCGAAATACGTCGTCGCTGTCGGCGGGTGCACCATCTCGGGAGGACCTTTCAAATCAAGCTACCATGTGGTTAAGGGCATTGAGGAAATAGTACCCGTGGATGTGTATATCCCTGGATGCCCTCCAAGGCCAGAGGCCATACTCTATGGAATGATGCAGTTGCAGAGAAAGGTGAAGATTGAGAAATTCTTCGGTGGAGCAAACCACAAGCAGAACGCTGAAGAGAGGGAGCAAGGACTTTCCAACGAGGCCCTGGCTTCCGGATGGAAGAGCCCCATCGTCGTCACCGACGTTCCCGACGATTTCGTCGACGAAATGACTAAATTCAAGGAGGGAGAACAATGAAACTAGACTTCATCAACGTATCGTTCGACAACTTCAGCAAGGAAATGAAAGAGCTGAAGGAAAAGAAGCATTACGACTATCTTGTCACCATCGTGGGAGAAGACTTTGGCGAGGAAGGACTGGGATGCATCTACATTCTGGAATGCACCGCTAACCATGAGCGCACCAGCGTGAAAACCATCGCCAAAAAGGTGGACGAAGACTACGTCATACCTTCCGTCATCGACATCTGGAAGGCTGCCGACCTCCTCGAAAGAGAGGTATTTGACTTCTATGGAATCAAGTTCCTCGGGCACCCCATCATGGAGAGGCTGTTCCTGAGAAACGATTTCAAGGGCCATCCCTTCAGGAAAGACTGGCAATTCGACGACTCATACTCCTTGGAGGACGACGAGGAGAGCGAATATGCCAACACATACTCCCTTGACGAATCGGGAAAACTGGTGTGCACCCAGCATCGTCTCTTCGATGAAAACGACTATGTGGTCAACGTCGGTCCACAGCACCCCTCAACGCACGGAGTGCTCAGGTTGCAGACTGTTCTCGACGGTGAGGAGGTCAAGCGCATCTATCCGCACCTAGGATACATTCACCGTGGCATAGAGAAAATGTGGGAGGGATACACCTATCCACAGACTCTCGCACTCACCGACAGGCTCAACTACCTCTCCGCCATGATGCACCGGCATGCTCTCGTGGGGGTCATCGAGGAAGGACTTGGAGTGGAACTTTCCGAACGCATCAAGTACATACGCACCATCATGGATGAGTTGCAGCGTCTCGACTCCCACCTCCTCTATTGTGGTTGCTGCGCACAGGACCTTGGCGCACTCACTGCTTTCCTCTACTGCATGCGCGACCGAGAGCATGTGCTCAACGCCATGGAGGAGACCACCGGCGGAAGGCTCATACAGAACTACTATCGCATCGGAGGACTGCAAGACGACATCGACCCCAATTTCGTGGAGAATGTCAAAACGCTGTGCAAATACCTCCGTCCGATGATTCAGGAATACATGGATGTCTTCGGCGACAATGTCATCACCCACAACCGCTTCGAGCGCGTCGGCGTGATGAACCGCGAGGACTGCATCAACTACGCCGTCACCGGTCCTGCAGGACGTGCCGCCGGATGGGCAAACGACGTGAGGAAGAACCATCCCTACGACATGTACGACAAGGTGGAGTGGAAGCAAATCATCCTTTCGGGTGAAGACTCCATGGATCGCTATCTCGTGCACATCAAGGAGATGTATGAAAGCCTTGACATCATCGAGGCGCTCATCGACAACATACCCGAGGGCGAGTTCTACATCAAGCAGAAACCCATCATCAAGGTACCTGAAGGACAGTGGTACTTCTCTGTCGAAGGCGCCAGCGGAGAGTTCGGCGTCTACCTCGACTCCAGGGGCGACAAGAGCCCGTACCGTATGAAGATGCGGCCCATGGGACTTACACTCGTAGGTGCGCTCGACCCCATGCTGAGAGGGCAGAAGATTGCTGACCTTGTCACAACAGGAGCCGCCATCGACTTCGTCATTCCCGACATTGACAGATAATCACGCTAAAACATACAAATATGTCACATTTGTTAGACTTTTCAAAAGTAACAGAATGGTTCGACAGGTTGCTGCGCGAAACATTGGGGATGGGTGACTTCTGGACCATCCTCATCGAGTGCGTCATCGTAGGACTGTTCATATTGGTGGCATACGCCCTTATCGCTATCGTGCTCATCTTCATGGAGCGCAAGGTGTGTGCCTATTTCCAATGCCGCCTGGGACCCATGCGTGTGGGACCATGGGGCACGTTGCAGGTGTTCGCTGATGTCTTGAAGATGCTCATCAAGGAGATTTTCTTCGTTGACAGGGCCGACAAACTGCTCTATGCCGTGGCGCCTTTCCTCGTCATCATCGGGTCGGTGGGGGCGTTCTCATTCCTACCATGGAACAAGGGGGCGGTGGTGCTCGACTTCAACGTCGGAGTGTTCCTCCTCACGGCCATCTCTTCCATCGGCATCGTGGGTATATTCCTCGCGGGATGGGCTTCCAACAACAAGTACTCCGTCATCTCCGCCATGCGTGGGGCTGTGCAGATGATTTCTTACGAGATTTCACTCTGCCTGTGCCTCATCACTGCTGTGATTCTCACACAGACCATGCAGGTCAGCGGTATCGTGGAGGCACAGCACGGACCGTGGAACTGGCTTATCTTCAGAGGACACATTCCGGCCATCATCGCATTCTTCACCTTCCTGGTGGCTGGAAACGCTGAAGCCAACCGTGGACCGTTTGACATGGCAGAGGCCGAGAGCGAGTTGACCGCTGGCCACCACACCGAGTACTCTGGAATGGGATTCGGATTCTTCTACCTTGCCGAATACCTCAACCTTTTCATCATCTCCGGCATCGCGGTCACTGTCTTCCTAGGAGGATGGGAGCCCATCTGCATCGGAGTGGCGGGATTCGACAAGGTGATGGACTACATTCCAGGCATCGTCTGGTTCATGGGCAAGACGTTCTTCATCGTTTGGATTCTCATGTGGATCAGGTGGACTTTCCCGCGCCTGCGCATCGACCAGATTCTCAAGTTGGAATGGAAATACATCATGCCACTGTCGCTCATCAACCTCGTGCTGATGACCTTGGTGGTGGCTTTCGGACTCCATTGGTAATATGAAATTGGAAGTCAACAACGACCTTCAGAAAAAGTATAAGAAAATGGAAAACAAATCATATTTCGGCGGTATCGCGGATGGAGTGAAAACGCTTGCCGTGGGATTGAAAACCACTCTCAAGGAGTATTTCACACCCAAATCGACAGAGCAATATCCCGAGAACCGCAAGACCACGCTGCATGTCGCAAAGAGGCACCGTGGAAGGCTGGTCTTCAAAAGAAATGAAGACGGAACAGCCAAATGCACGGCTTGCACACTTTGCGAAAAGGCTTGCCCTAACGGCACCATCAAAATCGTATCTGAGATGCGTGTCGATGAGGCTACTGGAAAGAAGAAACGTGTGCTGCTCGACTACCAGTACGACCTGGGCGACTGCATGTTCTGCCAACTATGCACCAATGCCTGCAACTTCGATGCCATCGAGTTCACCAACGACTTCGAGAATAGCACGTTCGACCGTGGGGCGCTGGTGCTGCACCTCGACAAGGAGGTTTACAAGGGTGGGTCGCTTCCCGGCCTCATTGATGGTGGCGCACCACTCGTCATCGGAAAGTTCAACACTAAAACAAAATAAGGACCATGGCCAATATCATTATGTTCTGCATCCTCGCAGTCGTCATTTTGGGTTCGGCTGTGATGTGTGTCGCCACAAAGAGTTTCATGCGGGCGGCCACGTTCCTGCTCTTCGTACTCTTCGGAGTGGCTGGATTATATTTCCTTATTGACTACACCTTCCTGGGAGCCGCACAAATCAGCGTCTACGCTGGCGGTGTCACCATGCTCTATGTATTCGCCATACAACTCGTATCCAAGCACACACTGCAAGGCATCGCCGAGCGACTTCATGGAAAGAAGGTCGTCGCAGGGGCACTTGCTGCACTTGTCGGGTTCGCAATGGTGATGTTCATCATTCTCAAGCACAAGTTCATATCTCTCGCCATACCCAATGAGGAGGTGGAAATGAAAGTTATAGGTCAGGCGCTCATGGGATCGGAAAAATACCAGTATGTACTGGCATTCGAGTTCATATCTGTGTTCCTCCTCGCGTGCATCATCGGTGGAATCGTCATTTCAAGAAAGGACAAGTAATATGATACCAGTAGAAAACTTACCAGTAGAATGCTTCCTCGTACTAAGCACGTTGCTCTTTTTCATCGGCGTCTTCGGATTTGTCACGCGTCGTAATTTGATTGCGATGCTCATCTCTACCGAACTTGTCCTCAATGCCGTGGACATCAATTTCGCTGTGTTCAACAGACTGCTTTATCCCGGACAACTCGAGGGCTTCTTCTTCACGCTATTCTCCATAGGAGTGGCTGCTGCTGAGACTGCCGTCGCTGTCGCGATTATCATCAACGTTTACCGAAGGTTCCATAGCGACCAGGTGAACCGCATTGAGAATATGAAATTATAACCTATCACAACAATGGATTACAGTTATGCTTTTCTGATACTTCTCCTGCCGGCGCTATCCTTCCTCGTGTTGGGGCTGTGCGGTATGAAGATGTCTCACAAGGTGGCAGGACTCGTTGGCACCACGGTGCTCGCTGTTGTCACCATTCTATCCTATTATACGGCTTTCAATTATTTCTCCGCGCCAAGGATGGACAATGGGGCCTTCCCGGCCATCGTGCCTTTCAACTTCACTTGGCTGCCGTTGGGAAAACTCAATTTCGACATGGGCATGCTGCTCGACCCGCTATCGGTCGTCATGCTCATCGTCATCTCCACCGTGAGCCTCATGGTGCACATCTACTCCTTCGGCTACATGCACGGGGAGAAGGGGTTCCAGCGTTACTACGCTTTCCTCTCGCTCTTCACCATGTCAATGCTCGGACTGGTGGTGGCCACCAACATCTTCCAGATGTACCTCTTCTGGGAGTTGGTGGGTGTGAGTTCCTATCTGCTCATCGGCTTCTACTATCAGTTGCACACGGCCGTGGCGGCTTCGAAGAAGGCGTTCATCGTCACCAGGTTCGCCGATATGTTCTTCCTCATCGGCATTCTCATCTTCGGATACTACACCGGGTCGTTTAGCTTCTCGTTTGTCAACAACATCGATGCTGCGGGATTCGCTACCGTATGCGAACCGGAGAAGGCTGTGGCTGCCGGTGGCTTCATCATTCCGACAGCCCTCGTGCTGATGTTCATCGGTGGTGCCGGCAAGAGTGCAATGTTCCCGTTGCACATCTGGCTGCCCGACGCCATGGAGGGTCCAACGCCGGTGTCGGCACTCATCCATGCCGCAACGATGGTGGTGGCCGGTGTCTTCCAACTGGCTCGCATGTTCCCTCTGTGGATAGAATATGCGCCCAACGCCCTGCCCATCGTGGTGTGGGTGGGTGTGTTCACTGCTTTCTATGCCGCTGCTGTGGCTTGTGCCCAGACCGACATCAAGCGTGTGCTGGCTTTCTCCACCATCTCGCAGATTGCTTTCATGATGGTGGCCCTCGGCGTATGCATGCCAGGGCATCATGGTGCTGTGCTTGACAATCATGCACAACTGGGTTACATGGCATCCATGTTCCACCTCTTCACCCATGCCATGTTCAAGGCTTGCCTCTTCCTCTGCGCAGGTTGTGTCATCCACGCCGTGCACTCCAACGAGATGGCGCTCATGGGAGGGTTGCGCAAGTACATGCCGGTCACACATCTCACCTTCCTCATCTCATGCCTCGCCATCGCAGGCATCCCCTTCTTCTCGGGATTCAGTTCAAAGGATGAGATCATCACAGCATGTTTCGAGTACAATCCTGTGGTGGGATGGATCATGACTGGTGTCGCTGCCATGACGGCCTTCTACATGTTCCGACTCTACTACGGCATCTTCTGGGGAACGGAGAACAAGGAGGCTCACGAGCACCACACTCCGCATGAGGCTCCGGCTACCATGACGGTGCCCCTCATCATCCTCTCGATCATCACCGTGGGCGTGGGCATCTACACCACTTTGGCGGGATTCCTCGGATGGGGTGGAAGCTTTGGCTACTTCGTGTCTGCAACAGGACAGGACTACGTCATCCATTTCGACACTCAAGTGGCTGCCACCTCCACCATCATCGCTATCTTGAGCATCTGCCTCGCCACCTATATTTACAAGGGAGAGCGTCAGCCCATCGCCGACAAGCTCTATGCGGCAATGCCCAAGTTGCACCGCGCTGCCTACAAACGGTTCTATATGGACGAGGTGTGGCTCTTCGTCACTCACAAGATCATATTCAACCTCGTGTCGAAACCCATCGCATGGTTCGACCGACATGTCATCGACGGGACGTTCAACTTCATGGCATGGGGCACCAACGAGGCCGGTGAGAGCATCCGTGGATGGCAGAGCGGCGACGTTCGCCAGTATGCTGTCTGGTTCCTCACCGGAAGCGTGGCCATTACATTATTGTTGTTATGTGCATTGTAAAAAAATGAAGAAATGAGTATACTGACTATTTTCGTTGTCATTCCCGTGCTCATGCTGCTGGGCTTGTGGCTTGCACGCACGCTCAACCAAGTTCGCACGGTGATGGTGGTGGGAGCCTCCCTCCTGTTGGCATTGTCCATCTACCTGACCATTGATTTCATTCACTTGAGGCAAAGCCATCCGGCCGACCTTGAGCCGATGCTCTATACGGCAAGCGTGGAGTGGTTCAAGCCGCTGCACATCTGCTACTCCGTGGGTGTCGATGGCATATCTGTCGTCATGCTGCTGCTCTCGAGCATCATCGTCTTCACCGGAACATTCGCTTCGTGGCAACTCAAACCCATGACAAAGGAGTACTTCCTCTGGTTCACTCTCCTCAGTTCGGGTGTTTATGGCTTCTTCATCTGCACCGACATGTTCACCATGTTCATGTTCTACGAGGTGGCTCTCATCCCCATGTACTTGCTTATCGGCGTGTGGGGTAGCGGCGCCAAGGAGTATTCGGCCATGAAACTGACGCTGATGCTCATGGGCGGCTCGGCATTGCTCATCCTGGGCATCCTGGGCATCTACTTCTTCAGCGGGGCTTCAACGATGAACGTCATTGAGATTGCGAAGAACAATGCTCTGCCTGGAATGGAGATCGACCACCATGTGCAAAACATTCTCTTCCCGTTTGTCTTCATCGGTTTCGGTGTGCTTGGAGCCCTTTTCCCCTTCCACACTTGGAGCCCCGACGGTCATGCTTCGGCACCGACGGCAGTATCCATGCTGCATGCTGGCGTGTTGATGAAGTTGGGTGGTTATGGCTGCTTCCGCATCGCCATGTTCCTCTTGCCGCACGCTGCACAGGAACTGTCGTGGATATTCATCATCCTCACCACCATCTCCGTGGTGTATGGCGCACTATCGGCATGTGTGCAGACCGACTTGAAGTACATCAACGCCTACTCCTCGGTGTCGCACTGCGGACTTGTGCTTTTCGCCATCCTCATGATGACGCGCACGTCGTGCACCGGTGCAATCATCCAGATGTTGTCGCATGGCCTTATGACGGCCCTCTTCTTCGCACTTATCGGTATGATTTACGGGCGCACACATACACGTGACGTGCGCAAGTTGGGAGGACTGATGAAAATCATGCCTTTCCTCGCCGTAGGCTATGTGCTGGCTGGTCTTGCCAACCTCGGACTCCCGGGATTCTCGGGCTTCGTGGCCGAGATGACCATCTTCGTGGGCTCATTTGAGAATGCTGACACCTTCCATCGCACGGCTACCATCATCGCATGCGGTTCCATCGTTGTCACCGCTGTTTACATCCTCAGGGTTGTGGGAAAAATCCTCTACCAAAAGGTGGCTGACCCGCACTACGAGCAACTCACCGATGCCACATGGGACGAGAGGGTGGCTGTCTGCTGTCTCATCTTCTGCGTGGCTGGACTGGGACTCTTCCCTCTCTGGGCTAGTAATGTCATCAACGACGCCGTGGCGCCCATCCTCACTGTCATTAATCCATAATTCTGAAAGTCATGAATTACAGTCAATTCCTATATATGGTACCCGAGGCGGTGCTCACCGGCATACTCGTGGTGTTGTTCATTGCAGATTTCGCTTCTGAGAAGGATGAACGCAGACCTTGGTTCAACTTGTTCTCTTGCGTGCTCTTCGGAGTGCTCACATTGGTGTGTGCGCTGCCGTTGAAACCCAAGACGGCTTTCGGAGGGATGTATGTCACCAGTGACTCCGTGAGTGTCATGAAGGCTATCCTCGCTTTGGCATCGCTCATCGTAGTCATCATGAGCCGGCAATGGATTTCAAAAAAGGAGACCAGGCACCGCGAGGGTGAGTTCTACATGCTCGTGGCTTCCACTTTGCTGGGTATGTTCATGATGATGTCGGCTGGGCATTTCCTCCTCTTCTATCTCGGACTGGAAATGGCTTCCATACCGATGGCTTGCCTTGTCGCTCTCGACAAGCATCGCAACAACTCGGCGGAGGGTGCTGCCAAATACATACTTACAGCGGCGTTCTCCAGCGGGGTGATGCTCTTCGGACTGTCATTTATCTATGGCGCTTGCGGGACGCTCTATTTCGGAGATGTACAGGCTAACCTGAATGCCAATTACCTCACCGTCATGGGCATGGTGTTCTTCTTCAGTGGACTCGGATTCAAAATCTCTCTCGTGCCATTCCACTTCTGGACGGCAGACACCTACGAGGGGGCACCGACTGTGGTGACTGGATATCTGAGCGTGGTGTCAAAGGGAGCTGCTGCTTTTACCTTCGCTGCCATCCTCTTCAAGGTTTTCCCAGCATTGTATGAAGAGTGGCACTACTTCCTCTACATCGTCATTGTACTCAGTATCACTGTGGCCAACCTGTTTGCCATCAGGCAGAAAGACCTCAAGCGTTTCATGGCGTTCAGCTCCATCTCGCAGGCGGGTTACATCATGCTGGCCATCACTGGTGAGCAGACGATGGGCATCACGGCTCTTTCCTACTATATCCTCGTCTATGTCGTGGCCAACCTGGCAGTGTTCTCTGTCATCAGTGTCGTGGAGCAGAGCAACGGGGGTGTCACCAATATGGATGCATACAACGGGTTCTACACCACTAACCCCAAACTGTCGTTCCTCATGACGCTGGCGCTCTTCTCGCTGGCGGGCATCCCGCCTTTCGCTGGCATGTTCAGCAAGTTCTTTGTCTTCATGTCGGGCGTCAGCGGCCATGGCTTTGATACGAAAATCGGAATACTGGCTTATCTCGTCGTCTTCATAGCATTGGTCAACACGGTAGTGAGCCTTTACTACTACTTGCTCATCGTAAAAGCCATGTACATCAAGAAGACCGAGACACCACTGCCCACTTTCAAGAGCGACAAGAACACAAAACTCGCCCTTGCCATCTGCACGGCGGGCATCGCTGCTTTCGGCATTCTCAGTTGCATCTACGAATGGATATACAACGCAGCCGACAAGTTCTGAGTACAGTACGTCCGACTAGTCTGAAAGACGTCGACGACATCATTATTACATAGCAGGAAGGCAGCCATTCGGCTGCCTTCTTGCGTGCATTTCGCCACATCCATGTGGGGCACACTTTCAGCATCTTTTGAACGTTTCTTTCACGCATCAACTTTTTTCCCAGCCATCAATACGTTTGGTCTTCGTCGAGGAGTTGATGCCTATCTTGAAAATACGGCGTCCATCGTTTTCATAGGCACTCCAACAAGAGTGCCTTCCTTTTTTATGCATGAAGTGTGTTTTTCCAAAGGTTGTAGTACATCGGGGACGACAGGTATATGATTATCAATTTTTTTCTAAAAAAACAACCCCAAAAGATAGAGGATTAAAAAATAATCCCTATATTTGCAGTCGCTGAAACCTATGGTTGCTACTAACGTGAAGCATCAACTTTCGGATATGCACTACAATATGGAAAAGCGTCATACGATGCTTTGTCTACAGGTTGTCTGAAATCTCCGATATTTCAAATGCTTGCCCAAGACAGATGCGAAATATGATGACACGGGTATGTTGAAAGCATATCACACCGTGTGCGGATGACAGACGGGCAGATGGTTGATAACCACGTTTTTTATGTGGTGAAAGGAATGTTCTGATACAACTATATACAATAATTATAATAAGCAAATTATGAAAAATTTTACACTAAGAAAAACTGCATCAATCATCATTTTCTTTTTGATGAGCATTTGTGTTCAGGCAGCCGATACTTTCACTCAAGATGGTGTCAGCTACATGATTACAGACAGCAACGGATTCGTGGTTGCTGTCATTGCTGGTAGCAATAAGTACACTGGCCATGTGACAATCCCTGCTACCGTTACCTACGATGGTGTTACCTACACTGTCAAGAGCATCGGATCCTATGCTTTTCAGAATTGTACAGATTTGACCCAGGTAACTTTAGGCTCAAATATTGAGACCATCTCCTACCGTGCTTTCTTCAGGTGCACCAACCTGAGCAGCATCAATTGGCCCAGCAGCATCAAGAAACTCGAATCTGCCGCCTTCCTGGGATGCACGTCACTGACTTACGCTGAACTGAGCCCAAACCTCGAGGAGATGGATGGCGAAGTGTTCGAAGGATGCATCAACCTGACATCGGTAACCATCAACGATGGATGCGCCGTCATCGGAGGATCGGCATTCAGCGAATGCACCAAGCTGAAAAGCATCTACATACCCAACAGCGTGACAACATTGGGAAACAGTGCCTTTAACGGATGCAAGGCATTGGAGACTGCATACATTGGAAATGGCGTAAAGACAATTGGGTCCTACGCTTTCCAGAACTGCACGGCATTGGAATCCGTACAGTTAGGCTCCAATATTGAGACCATCTCCTACCGTGCTTTCTTCAGATGCACCAACCTGAGCAGCATCAATTGGCCCAGCAGCATCAAGAAACTCGAATCTGCCGCTTTCCTGGGATGCACGTCGCTGACTTCCGCTGAACTGAGCCCAAACCTCGAGGAGATGGATGGCGAAGTGTTCGAAGGATGCATCAACCTGACATCGGTAACCATCAACGATGGATGCGCCGTCGTCGGAGGATCGGCATTCAGCGAATGCACGAAGCTGAAAAGCATCAACATACCCAACAGCGTGACAACATTGGGAAGCAGTGCCTTTAACGGATGCAAGGCATTGGAGACTGCATACATTGGAAATGGCGTGAAGACAATTGGATCCTACGCTTTCCAGAACTGCACGGCATTGGAATCTGTATCGATGGGTAATAAGCTTGCTTATGTTGACTACCGGGCTTTTCATGGTTGCAGCAGTCTGAAATCCATCACAGTACCTAACCTTAGCGTTCCCGATGCTGAAAATTCTGCTTTCAATTACTTCGATGCCACTCTCTATGTGCCTGAGGCTTCTGTCAACGACTACAAGGCACATCCCGTATGGGGCAAGTTCGCAAGGGTGCAGGCCATTGCAGAGGATATCTTCCTCGCCATCATCCAGTCGGAGAGTGGACGTGTGAAGATGCCCATTACAAAAGGCATCAAATATGCCATAGTTATCGAGCCTGAGGAAGGATGGGCAATCAACACCGTGACATTCAATGACGAGGATGTCACAGCACAGGTGGTACAAAACATCTTCAACACTCCTTTCATCACCGGTAACTCCACACTGCGGGTAGCCTTTGAGACAACTTCTGACATACAATCAGCTCGTTTCGATGACGTAAAACTTTATAGCTTCGGTGAAGACATCATTATTAAAGGCACGGAAGCCGGAGACATCGTCTATGTTTATGCTAGCGACGGCAAATTGCTGAACAGCTGTGTTTCAAATGGCGACAATCTCAACATCAATGTCAGTATGGGCAACACATACATTGTCAAGGTTGGCAACAAGACTCTGAAGATAACTTTGTAAAAGATTCTGTCTAATCTAATACAATACATTATATAGCTTGGTTCTCCGTCACTCATCTGTAGTGACGGAGATTTTTTTGATAATCATTTTTATTATGTCGGCAGCATGAAATTTGCAAATCTCATGAATCTCATTGGATGACACGCTGAAAATCCTTTTACTCAGCATCTTTTTTAACTTTCATTTTTTTGACAATTCCTTTTTTTTTGCTATTTTTGCCCATGCTTTTCGGTTCTCAACCATGGAGGCTCCTTCGCTCATGGTGAGACTCTTATCCATATCATTATGAAACGTACCACCATCATCCTTTTATGGGTCTTTGCCGCGTTGGCCATGCATGCGCAGCAAAGCCTCGACAGCTTGCGAACTATTCTGGAGGAAGCACCCGTGCAAGAGAAGGTGTATCTCCACATCGACAACAATTGCTATTTCAAGGGGGATACCATCTGGTATAAGGCGTATGTCACTGATGCACAAACGCTTGAATATACAGACCAAAGCAGGATCTTGTATGTCGAACTTGTTTCTCCTGACGGAATGGTGGTGGAGAGACAGACCGTCGTCATCTCGGAAAAAGGATATGGCGCCGGGGATTTCCAAATCAGCGACTCGCTCTATTCGGGGTTTTACGAACTGAGGGCTTACACCCGGTGGATGCTCAATTTCTGCGTCACAAAGCATCCTTACAGCAGGAAAGACCGCGAACAGTTCTATAACAAAAGAATGGCCGACGACTTCTTCCGGCTCTATGGAGCCGTCTATAGCAGGGTGGTGCCGGTGTATGAGAGACCGGAGAACGAGGGTGACTATTCCACAAGGTATATCGTCAACAGGGCGAAGACCAGGGCCGACAAGGACTTGAAGGAGCGGCTGAGGGTGACGTTCTATCCCGAGGGTGGGCATCTCATCGAGGGCACAAGGTGCATGGTGGCATTCGAGGCAAGGGATGAGGAAGGACAATATGTGGATGTGAAAGGCACGGTGGGCGACAAATCTGTCGAAACTGTGTACGAGGGTAGGGGACTCTTCACGCTCGATGTGACTGAAGACTTGCCGAAGGTGAAGTTTCAGTTTGAAGGGAAGGATTATTCCTTCAGCTTGCCCAAGTCGGAGAAAACGGGATGTGCCCTCGCTCTAACCCGTCAGCAGGGAAGGGTGGTGGCCGACATCAACATCAAGGGGATGGCGGCTAACAAGGAGTTTGCGGCTATAGTGCTTTGCAGAGGAGGGTTGAGATGGTTCGAACGCCTCTCACTTGATGCTTCGGGGAGAGCACGCTTCGACATCGATGAAACAAAACTCCCCACAGGGGTGAACGACCTCGTAATCATAGACGCTAATGGCTATCCCATGGCAGACCGATTGTTCTTCATCGACAACAACGAATATGAGAAGGCGAGGCTTGAAGTCACAATGGAAAAGATGGACTATGAACCGTTCGAACCCATCAATCTTGACATCAAGGCACCTAAAGGGGTGGAACACCTTTCCGTAGCTGTAAGGGATGCTGGTTCACAGGAACTCTCCTTCGACACGGGGAACATCTATACCGAACTCTTGCTGGCTGGCGACCTGAAAGGTTTCATACCTTACCCGGAGCAATATTTCAAGGAAGGGGAGGAACACCGATTGCAACTCGACCTGCTCTTGAGGGTGCAGGGATGGAGGCGCTATGACTACAAGGACATCGCTGCGGCCACTCAGCCAAGATACCAGCCGGAGAAAAATCTGTCTGTGGAGGGCGGGGTGTTCAATACAGTTTCTTTCGACCCCATACGCTATGGGGAGATGAAATATTGGGCTCAAGGAATTTTTGGATTTGCCGATGGCGACGAGGATATCATGGACCCAAACGACCCCGCATACCAACAGATGACGATGGGAGAAAACACGGGAGGGGGGACCGACATGACTGGAACCATACAGATGGAAACAGTAGGGCAGGAGTTGGCTTCTTCGACTCCTGTCAGCGCCGATGACCCTCATTACGGTGTCAACCACGGAGGACTCAAGCATGAGGTGACTGTGGTGGGAGAACTCGTGATTGGTACGCAGGTGGCTACCGTGGAGTTGGAAACGACAAATGGCGGGCACTTCGCTTTCGGCGTGCCGCCATTCTATGGTGATGCCATACTATTCCTCAACGCTCACAAGACAAGCCTTGGGGAGGAAAAGGCGAGAAAGAGAAGAATCAGCGGCTTCACCAACGAGGAAGAATGGCCCGACTTTTATGTCAAACGCGACCTCTTCTTCCCCATTTTCGCAAAGAAATATGATTTCTACCAGTGCCACCTCCCTGAATATGACTATGAAAGCGATTTCGAGAATGGCGAGATGATGCTCAACGAGGGGGAGAGGCTCTCCACCATGGACAGACAACTTGAAAACGTCGAGGTAAAAGGGAAAAAAAGAAGGGGGAAGAAGGCCATCGACTACACCCAACCCGTGTTCGTGGGGAATGCATATGAACTTTACAACCTCGTCACCGACTATGGACTGTCGTTCGGGAAACTCAATTTCCGACGATTCCCACAACAGGTGTGCCTCCTCCTCTTTGGCAATTACAACAGCGAACAGGAACTGCTCATTGAGGGATGGATGAATGATTATGTCTTCTACAGAAACTATGCACCTGACGACCCTTATGGATTGATTACCCAGCAGATGAGGAGCGACTATGCCATCTCGAAAGATCTCGTGCTCAGCAGGCAGAAGGAAATAAGGCTCTTCACTGATTTTGAGTTGAGAAACGAGGATAAATATTTGGAAAGGTCTTCCATGGTGGCCGATGTAACAATGGATTTTGTCACCATACCCGATGATGCAAGGCAACCCACATACCGTGACAGGAGAATCATCATACATGGCATTTACGTGCCCGACGACTTCTACCATCCCGACTACAGCCAGACCTTGCCCGAGGAGGGAAGGAAGGACTACCGCCGTACACTCTACTGGAATCCCAATGCACGAGTCAATGAGGAGGGCTTCTTCCACACCACGTTCTACAACAATGGAAAGACAACAAGGGTGAAAGTGGATGCTGCGGGCATCGCCCCGGGAGGACTGCCTGTCTGCACGCAACGCGGAAAATAAAATTTCGCCCCTCGCCAACAATGCGGCGAGGGGCGTCCTTTTGTAGTTCGTTTCTTGTAGTCCTGGTATCCTTGGGATTGCTAGTTTTCCAGCTATCTCTAGTATTCCTGGATTTTATGGTTTCTCCTAGATTTTTTCCAAGGCCATGGTCACCACCTTTTCTACGGCGGCGGTGAGGCCATCTGGGTTCTTGCCACCGGCGGATGCGAAATGGGGCTGGCCGCCGCCACCGCCATTGATCAGTTTGGCTGCCTCGCGAACCAGTTGGCCGGCATGCAAACCATTCTCTTTCACCAAGTCCTCGCTCACCATCACGTTGAGCATCGGCTTGGAGTCATACACAGATCCCAACACGCAGACCAAACGTTCTGGAATGGCTTGATGCACCTTGAACACCAGGTCTTTAGCGGAAGCAGGGTCGATGGGAACGACGGCGCGGACGATGTTGATACCATTCAGCACTTCCTTCTTCGACACCAACTGCTCCTTGGCGCGCTCTGTGGCTTGGGCACGGAAACCTTCTATCTGCTTCTTCATGCTGTTGTGCTCGTTGATGTATTTGTCGATGACACCACGAAGGTCCTTGGCATTGTTGAACAACTCGCGGATGGATTTCATCATATCTTCCATCATGTAGAGCATCTCCTCGCATTGCTTGCCCGTCTTGGCTTCCAAGCGGCGGATGCCGGCGGCTACGCTGCTCTCGCTGACAATCTTGAAGAATCCGATGCGGCCTGTAGATGAGGCGTGAACGCCACCGCAGAGTTCGCAACTCGGACCGAAACGCACCACGCGAACCTTGTCGCCGTATTTCTCGCCAAACAAGGCGATGGCACCCATCTCCTTCGCTTGAGCGTACGGGGTCTCACGGTGCTCGTCGAGTGGAAGGTCCTGGCGGATCATGTCGTTCACCAACCGTTCTACCTCGCGCAACTCTGCATCGGTCACCTTCTGGAAGTGTGAGAAGTCGAAGCGAAGACTGTCAGGACTCACATAGGAGCCCTTCTGCTCCACATGGTCGCCAAGCACTTGCTTCAAGGCGTAGTCCAACAGGTGGGTGGCGGTATGGTTGGCGGCGCTGGCGTCGCGAAGGTCGGTGTCTACACAGGCCATGAAGTCGGCCTCTGGGTCCTTGGGCATGGCTTTTACGATGTGTACGCTCTGGTTGTTCTCACGTTTCGTGTCGATGACGTCCACCGTCTCAAACTCACTCACCAGGACACCGCGGTCGCCAACCTGGCCGCCCATCTCGCCATAGAAGGGGGTGTGGTCGAGCACCAACTCGTAATAGGTGTTCTTCTTCTGAGTCACCTTGCGGTAACGGAGGATATGGCATTCGTATTCCGTGTAGTCGTAGCCCACGAATTCCTGCTCGCCGGGGCGAAGTTCTACCCAGTCGCTGCTTTCCACCACGGCGGCGTTGCGAGCGCG
Organism: Prevotella sp.; assembly: GCA_017524385.1. GTDB lineage: Bacteria > Bacteroidota > Bacteroidia > Bacteroidales > Bacteroidaceae > Prevotella. Next base: position 43,516 of record JAFWSS010000256.1, on the reverse strand, counting down.
GGCCTTCTGCTTCTGCATCTCCTCGTCAAACTGTTTCTCATCGACAGTGAAGCCGTTCTCGCGAAGGATGAGTTGGGTGAGGTCGAGGGGGAAACCGTAGGTGTCGAACAGGCGGAAGGCTTGCTTGCCGTCGAGCACCTTCTCGCAATGGGCCTTCAATTCGTCCATGTCGCCGTTCAGCAGGCTGATGCCCTTGTCGAGAGTACGGAGGAAGGAGTCCTCCTCTTCTTTCATCACACGGCTGATGAGGGTCTGCTGGGCGGGAAGTTCGGGATATGAGGCGCCCATCTCTGCCACCAGGGTGGGGATGAGGCGATAGATGAAGGCTTCCTTCTGACCGAGGAACGTGTAGGCGTAGCGAACGGCACGGCGTAGGATGCGGCGGATGACGTAGCCGGCCTTGGCGTTGCTCGGCAGTTGCCCGTCGGCGATGCTGAACGAAACGGCGCGGAGGTGGTCGGCTATCACGCGCATCGCAACGTCGATGTTTTCATCCTTGCCGTAACGGAGGCCGGAGAGTTCCTCGATTTCACGGATGATGGGCTGGAAAATGTCGGTGTCGTAGTTGGAGTGTTTCCCTTGCAGGGCGCGAACAAGGCGCTCGAAACCCATGCCGGTGTCGATGACGTTCATCGACAATTTCTCCAACGTGCCGTCGGCCTTGCGGTTGAATTGCATGAAAACCAGGTTCCATATTTCAATCACCTGGGGGTCGTCCTTGTTCACCAATTCACGTCCGGGAACCTTGGCTTTCTCCTCGGCGGTGCGGGAGTCGAGGTGGATTTCAGAGCAGGGACCGCAGGGACCCGTGTCGCCCATCTCCCAGAAATTGTCATGCTTGTTGCCATTGATGATATGGTCGGCGGGTACGTGTTTCAGCCAATAGCCGGCGGCCTCGTCGTCACGGGAAAGGCCTTCCTCGGCAGAACCCTCGAACACGGTCACGTAAAGGTCCTCGGGATTGAGGTGAAGTACGTCGACAAGGTATTCCCAAGCCCATGCGATGGCCTCTTCCTTGAAATAGTCGCCAAAACTCCAGTTGCCAAGCATCTCAAACATCGTGTGGTGGTAGGTGTCGTGCCCCACTTCTTCCAAGTCATTGTGCTTCCCGCTCACACGAAGGCATTTCTGACTGTCGGCACGGCGGCGGGGTTCTGGAGCACGGGTGCCAAGGATGATGTCTTTCCATTGGTTCATACCGGCATTGGTGAACATCAGGGTGGGGTCGTCTTTCACCACCATGGGGGCGGAGGCCACGATGGTGTGGCCTTTTGACTCGAAAAATTGCTTGAAGGAGTCGCGGATTTCGTTGGCTGTCATCATTTTTCTTTACTTTTCTCAATTCGTTTAAAAAACGCTGCAAAGGTACTAAAATTTCGTTTAAGCGAGTAACAAAGAAATGTATTTCTTTGTTCGAGCGGGAGAAATTTATCTAAAATTTCGTTCCTTTCTCTTTTTCCATTGCACGTCTTTATGTTTATGAGGTCTTCAGCCCCATCATGAATTCCCATCTTTGCCGACTTTGTTTGTCTTGCAGTACAAAAAAAGTAATCGGGCGGATGTATACCCGCCCGATTGTTGTGAAGGGAATGCCGTTATGGCACCCTTGTTGCTGGTGACGTGTTTTACTCGTTGGAGAATCCGTAGCCATTGGTGAAGCCGCCGGTGGCGAGGATGTTTGGTGTGAACGGCCAGAAGTAGATGGGAGCGCTCACGTAGTCGTAGTCGAGGAAGAGATACTTGTAGTACTCGTCTTCATTCGACACGAGATCCACACCCCAGTTCTCCTTCTTGTAACCATCTGCCTCGAGTGCGGCTGCCTCCTCGTCGGAAATGCGGGTGAAAAGACCCTTGATGGCAAGGTTGGTGGCTGGCGTTGACGTGCCATAACTCAGTCCGTAAGACTCCCAGTCATCGTTTTGCCCACGCCATCCCGGATAGAGCACGGGGTCGTTCTCCATGCCTTGCGGGGTGATGCCGGTGAGGCGGTAGCCGTAAATGGACTTGGCGTCAACGAGTTTCGTCCATACATACGAGGAGATGACGTTGCCGTTTTCAAACTGGTAGTAGCCATTGGTCTTCAGACCGTTGATCATGGCGCCTGTCAGTTCTTTCACTGCCTTGATCTTCTCTCCAATGAGTCCAGAACGAATGAGGGTGAAGCGGCGATCGCCTTCTCCTGCAAACTCAAAGCCGCGCTCATCGATGATGGCATTGTAGAGAGAACCCGACTTGGCGATGAACGCATCGGTGTTGGCGCCTCCGTAGGGGAAGGCACGGTTGCGTATCTTGTCGAGGTAGGTCCTGGCATTGCCGTTGTCGCCAAGGGCGGCGCAGGCTTCAGCATAGCCGAGATAAATCTCTGAGAGACGCATGTAGGGCTGGTTGATGCCCGATTTGCGCTGGTTCTGGGTCCACACGGTCTTCTGGCGGTTCTCGTCCCACTTGTTGGTGGAGATGCCGCCGCCACTGGCCTTGGAGTTGGGCTTGAAGGGGATGAGTTTCTCTACACCCTTGCCTGTGCTGCCCGTGACGGTGCACGACACATCGCGACGCACGTCTTTCGGGTCGAACATGCCGTAGTAGAAGGCGGGGTTGATGCGTCCCTGACCGTATGCCTTGCAGGGGTAGGCGTCCTTGGAACCTCCGTCGCTGGGACGTCCGAAGGAGTAGGAACGGGCGTCGTTGCCGCCACCTTGCTGCATGGGAGCCTCGTAGATGGACTCGCCGGCGTAGGCGGCGTCGGCACTTTGCATCTCGTTGAAGAACGTGTCGTAGCTATCAGAGAATGTGACAGTTCCCGGGTTGTCGATGGCTTTCTTGAAGTAGGTCCTTGCCATCTCCATGTAGTTCTTCCAGTCGCTCCTTCTACCATAGGAAGCGCCATTGTTGTCGTTGCCCTTCTTCTCGATGCTCAAGGCATTGCCATTGCCGTCAACGGGAGTGATGTCGCCGCGTCGGGTCTGGTAGCCGCCGGCCTCAAGGGCGATGCGGCCGATGAGTCCCTGCACATAGGTTTGGGAGAAGTAGTTCTTCACGTTCTGGTCGTATTCCGGGCACTGGCCAACGGGATACATGAGTGGCTCCACGGCCTTCAGGTCGTTGAGTATGGCATCGTAGATGGAGTCGCGTGAGGTCAGACCGCTGGCGGCCTCGCCCAATCGCTTCTGATAGGGCACGTCGCCCCAGTTTTTGATGAGTTCGCGATAGGCGGAGGCCTTCAATGCCACTGCCTCTCCATAGAGTTGGCTCAGTCCGTTGGGAGCCGTGGCATTCTTGATCTTGGTGTCATAGTCGGCCATGTCCTCAACAGCCGTGATGATGGCGTTGGCCTTGCTGACCACGTTGAACAACTTCGCGTAAATGTCATTCTCCTTGAGATAGGAGAGTAGTCCGTATGAACCGGCATACTTGCCGTTCTGATAGAAGCTCTCCGGATAGTGGCGTCCGGGTTGGTTGCTGAAAGCCTCCGGATGGCGCATGATGTCGGAACCGGCCACGTCGGCGGCATACCACAGTCCGTCGCCGAAGACACCGTTCTGCAATACGTCTCTCCAAGCCTCATAGCCTCCGTCGATGGCGGCATGGGCGGTCACCATGTTGGAGAAAACAAAGTTGGCATCCACGGTGGATGGGGACTTGGTCTCCAGGTAGTCCTCACAAGATGTCATGGAAAGGACTCCAGCCGCAAACAATGTGATATATAATGTCTTTTTCATTTTTCTTCTCCTTAAAATAATTAGAATGTTACGTTGAGTCCGAATGTGTATGACCTTGTCTTGGGATAGGCCTGGTAGTCATAGAACGGGGTGGGGAAACCGTCGCCACCGGCATTCATATTGGTGTTTACGTCTGGGTCGAGGCCACTGTAACCTGTGAGGCAGAACAGGTTGGCGCCGGTGAAGTAAACCCTCACGTTCTTGATGCCCACGGTGTTCAGCCATGTCTTTGGCAAGGTGTATCCCACGGTCAGCGTGTTGAGGCGGAGGTAGGAGGCGTCCTCGATGAATTCGGAAGATGCCAGACCGTATTCTGAATAGGGCAGGGCGTATTTCGCATGTGCGTTGAGTGCCCTGAGGGCTTCTGGCTCGGTGACGGCTACGAGGTTGCCGTCGCTGCCCACGTCGTAGATGCGGTAGCAGTCTTTGACCACGTCGAGCCTGTTGGCGCCCAGACTGTTGTCCTTGTCGCCCATCATGTCGTGCATCACGTTGGCATTATACACTTTGCCGCCGATTTGATAGGTGAATCCAAGCGAGAAGTCAAGGTTCTTGTAGTTGCCCATGATGTTGAAACCACCGGTGTGGTGGGGCTGGGTCTTGCCTATGACGGTGGCGTCGTTGTCGTCAATCACTCCGTCGCCGTTGACATCCTCGAATTTCACCATGCCTGGGAAGGCGGTTTGGCCGTCGGGCTTGTTGCCCTTGAAGGCGTTCGCGGGATAGTTGACGATGCTCTTCGTGTCGGGCACACCGTCTTTCAATGTATAGACGCCGTTGGAGTAGTTGAAGTCGTCGAGGGTGTAGAAACCGTTGCTCTTGAAGCCTTGGATGGTGCCTACCGGCTCGCCTACGCGGATGATGTAGTCATAGTAGGGCTTGCGCATGGAAGAACCCCATCCGGTATGGGTGTCGGGGTTGAGGTCGATGTCGGGATTGAGCTTGTCCACCATGTTGTTGTTGTAGTTGTAGGTGAGGTTGAAACTCAGGCCGAAGTCCTTGGAGCGTATGGCCTCGTAGAAGAGGGCGAGCTCGATGCCGCGGTTGGACGTCTGGCCTACGTTCTGGTATTGGTAGCTGTAGCCGGTGGCCTCGTCGATGGGAACCTTCATGAGGATGTCCTTGGTGGTGTTCCAATAGAGGTCGAGGCTGCCGCGGACCTTGCCACGGAGTATGCCGAAGTCGAAACCGAGGTTGCGTGATACGGTGGTCTCCCATTTCAGGTCGGGATTGCCCTTCATCGAACCAGGGATGTAAACCACTTTGTTCACACCATCCACATTGATGGTGCTTGTCGTCCAAGTCTCGCGCCACAGGCCGGCGTCGATGTTGTCGTTGCCTGAAGTACCGAAGGAGAGACGGACCTTGAGGTTGTCGAGCCAGTCACGGGCGCCTTCCATGAAGGGCTCGTCGGAGATGCGCCATGCTGCGGCCGCTGCGGGGAAGTAGCCCCAAGTGTTGTTGGAGGCGAACCTTGAGGAACCGTCGGCACGGAAGGTGGCGGTGAGAAGGTATCTGCCTTGGTATGAATAGTTCACGCGCCCGAAGAATGAGGTGACGTGCTTTGGCTCGCCTATCACATTCTCAAACTTGTCCAGGCCTTCGCTGCCCTTGGTCTTGCCCGTGAAGTTGATCATGCCGAAGGCGTCGTTCATCGTGAATTCCGACGGGTAGCCATAACCGTAGATGTTGCTGTAGTTGCTCTTGTCTGCCAAAATCTCATAGCCGGCAAGCATTCCCAGGCTGTGGTCTTCGCCAAGTCCTTGCACATTGTAGTTCAAGGTGTTCGACCACCTCACGCTGTAACTGTTGTTCTTGTACAATTGGGCGGAGGAGTAGCCCTGGTCGCCATGGCCGCCATCCCATGCGCGGCGTTCCATCCAACCTCTTGACAGGCCGATTTCCGACTTCGCCACGAGGCCGTTGATGATGGTCCATGTCAGGCCGGTGTTGACACGAAGGCGGTTGATGTCGTTGTATTGGTCGTAGTTCTTGGTGTAGTCAAGGGGATTGCGTGACAGTTCCACGAATGAGGAGCCTTGTCCCATCTGTGAGGGGTCGGCGTCGGCTCCGAGTGGGTTGTCGACAGGGCGGAACTGATAGGCGGAGGTGGCGGTGTTGAACCTTGTGCCACGGAAACGCATCTCGCTATAGCGGGCGTCGAGGTCCCATTTCAGTTTCTTGCTGATGTCCTGGGAGAACTTGAAACTGGCGTTCCAACGGCGGAAACCGGTGTTGAGGCGGGCGCCGTCGTCGTTCATGTAGTTGACGGAGGCGCGATATTTCGTGGTTTCCGTGCCACCTGACAGCGAGAGGTCATGGTTCCAGGAGTGTGAACTGTCCATGATGTCGTCCACCCAGTTGTGGGTGCTCATGTTCTTGTACTCGTTGAGATGGTTCCCGTATTTGCTTCCGAGGCCGAAATACTTGGCCACGTTGTCTCCGTATGACTCGCCGTAGGCGGTGGCATAACTCCAGGTGTGAAGCACGTAGTCATAGGGGTCGAGAACGTCGAGTTGAGCTGGTTGCTCCTTCAACTGGTAGTACATGTTGTACTTCACTTCGTTTTTGCCTTCTTTGGCGCTCTTGGTGGTGATGAGAATCACACCGTTTGCACCACTGGCACCATAAATGGCAGTAGAAGCGGCGTCTTTCAGCACGTCGATGCTCTCGATTTCGTCGGCTGGGATGTCATCGATGCGGCCGGTGATCACTCCGTCCACCACGTAAAGGGGTTCGTTGCTCTGCGTGATGGAGCCGCCGCCACGCACACGGATGGACATGGTGGCGCCTGGACGGCCGTCCTGTGAGATGACGTTCACGCCTGGCAACTGACCTTGCAATGCCTGGGCGACGTTGGCGACAGGGTTCTTGGCTAATCGCTCACCGGTCACAGAGGCCACGGCTCCGGTGAGGTCGCGGCGTTTCACCGTGCCATAACCGATGACCACCACTTCATCGAGTGACTTGTCGTTGCTCTCCAGCACGATGTCGTAGTGTTGCTGGTTGCCCACTTTCACCGTTGTTGTCTCATAACCGATGTAGGATACCGTGAGTGTTGCGCCATTGCTGACGCCGGAGAGGGTGAAGTTGCCATCCAGGTCGGTGACGACGCCGTTGCTCCCTCCCAATGAGACGGTTGCGCCGATCAGCGGATCGCCGGCAGCGTCTTTCACTGTGCCTGTTATGGTCTTCTGCCCAAAGGCTAAGATGCAGAACAGACTCATGCACAAGGCCATAACGGCCCTCTTGATTGGTAAATACATAAACGTTTGTTTTAGTTATACTTATATTTTTAAAGATAGGTTGTTTCGAATGGGGATTCGCTCGCGCCTGAACGATTCTTATGTGTTTGTATGGTATAAGTTTGGTGTTCTCAGCAATTCACGGAAGTCTCTGTGATTTCTCGTGAATGTTTCTGCTACATTTCCTGAATGTCTCAGCACCCATCATTGATGCTTCAGTATTTTCGGAATTTTTGTCAAAAGTACAAAAATAATCGACCACAAGGGTGATATATACAACCCTTTTTGTTTATTTTAGATAAAATATTGTAATTTTAACAATTCAAAATCCCGATTACTCCGAATACTCCGACTCTTCTGATTGCTCAGAATATTCCGATTACTCCGACTCTTCCGACTCCTTTCTTATGGATTCCACGTGCTACTGATGCTGAACACGCGCTCCAGTGTGATGGCTTTGGCTTCTTTCGCTGTGAGTTGGTGGCTCCAGGACGTGCGTTGGCCTTTGGAGGCTCCGTCTCCGCTGTTGTTATATTCCATATAGCGGGCGGTCTGTTCGTTGGATTCGTTGCCCCAGTTGTGCCAACCGGCGACTACGATGTGCCCGCCCAGTTCACAGTTCATAAAAAGTGTGTAGGCGTATGGACGCCAAGGACGGCCAAGATATACTTTCTCCACGCCTTCGTCGGCGATGAGCCGGCAATGGTTGAAGATGTAGCCATATTCCACACCTTGGGGAGTGGAGGCTGCGGTGACGTAGGAATTGGCCTTGCTCTTGATGGTGCATCCTTCAAACCAGGCGGTGGAGGGACCGAAGATGAAGTCGGTGGTCCCTTCGATGTAGCAGTTGAGGAAATAAAGGCGGGTGTTGGCTTTGCCGGTATATACCGTGTCCTGGTGACCTAGGAAGCGGCAGCCGATGAACTGAAGGCGGTCGCCTTCTGTGTGAAGGGCAACGGCTTGGCCAAGGCGGGCGGAATTGTTCTCGATGGTGATGTTCTTCAAAACGATGCCGTCACCCTCGATTTTCATCGTGTAGGTGCGGAAGGTGCCCATCCCTTGCTCTGTGCCGGAGAGGCGGATGTTGGCATGGTCGTCGAAAGTGATGATGGTGTTTTCCACATCCTCGCCAACGATTTCTATGTTGTCGAGCCAAGAGGGGATGACTACCTTCTCCTTGTAGGTGCCTTTTTTCACAAAAATCACCTTGTGGTAGTCCATGAAGGCACGGCACACCTCTACGGCGTCGTTGACGTTGCGGAATTCGCCTGTGCCGTCGCGAGCGACGAACAGGGTGTCGGGGTTGTCATACTTGTTCACTGCCAATGTTGAGAGGCTGAACAGGAGGGCAAGGAGGGTGATGGTCTGGCGCATGGGGAACGATGGTTATTGTAACTCCTTGATTTCTTCAAGGTTTTGGATGGAACTCAAAGCGTCGATGATGACACGCACGTCGTTGCGGTCATAGACTTTCATCTCGATGGTGCCGTCGAAGACACCGTCTTTGGTGGAGATGGTCAGTTTTTGGATGTTTACATTCAGTTGTTGAGAAAGGATGCCGGTGACTTCGTTCAACAGCCCTATGCGGTCGATGCCGCTCACTCGGATGGTGGCGTCGAATAGGGTGCGGCGGTGCATGTTCCACTTGATGTCGATGATGCGGTTGCCGAAACTGCTCTTCAAACGGTCGGCTACGGGACAGTTGCGGCGGTGCAACTCTATGTGGTTCTTGTTGTCGATGAAACCAAGGGCGTCGTCGCCGGGGATGGCACGGCAGCAGCGGGGGATCACCAGGCGCATCACATTGTCGTCGTCTACGTAGAATGGCTTCTTGCGGTTGAACTCCTTGCCTACTACCAACAGGGTGGTGGCATTGTCGTCGCTTGATGTGGGAGTGGGCTCCTCTTTGCTGGGACCGATGAAGGGCACGTATTTGCGCCAACCTTTCTTGCCGCCGGGCTTGCGCTCCAATAGTTCATCAATGTCCTTGTCGCCTAGGATGATCGTCTTGTTGCCGATGGCATAGAAGAGCTTTTCTGGCTTCGACATGTCGTGGAAGGTGCAAAGGCGGTCGATGGCACTGGAGGTGAGTTCCAAGTCGTGTTGCTCCAAAAACTCCTTCAGGATGTTCTCCCCCTCTTTTTGAATCTCACGAGCGTTGTGGCGGAGGATGGCCTGAATCTTGGCCTTGGCCTTGGCTGTGGTGGCGAAGTTCACCCACGAGGCATTGATGTGCTGCGACTTGGAGGTGAGGATTTCCACTTGGTCGCCACTGTTCAACTTGTGGCTCAGGGGCACCAACTTGTGGTTGACCTTTGCACCTATGCAATGGCTGCCAACAAAGGTGTGAATCTGGAAGGCGAAGTCGAGAGCGGTGCAACCGGCGGGCATCGTCCGGATTTCACCCTTGGGCGTGAACACGAAGATTTCTGAGGCGAAGAGGTTGAGCTTGATGGTGTCGAGGAAGTCCATGGCGTCGGGCTGGGGGTCGTCAAGGATTTCCTTGATCGTGTGCAGCCAGTCGTTCAGTTCTGAGTCCTCGCCAATCTCGCCTGTGCCACCTTCCTTGTACTTCCAATGGGCGGCAAAACCTTGCTCGGCTATCTCGTCCATGCGCTCAGAACGAATCTGAACCTCTACCCACTGGCCGGTTTGAGACATCAGGGTGACGTGCAGGGCTTGGTAGCCGTTGGCTTTAGGATGATTCACCCAGTCGCGGAGACGGTCGGGATGTGACTTGTACAATTTGTTGATGGCCACATAAATCTTGAAACAGTCGTCGATTTCTGTCTCCCTGCTTTCTGGAGTGAAGATGATGCGCACGGCAAGGATGTCGTATATTTCCTTGAAGGTCACTTGCTTGTTTTGCATCTTCGACCAGATGGAGTAGGGGGTCTTCACACGAGCGTGGATGACGTAGGGTATGCCCATCTTGTCCAATGCCGCACGGATGGGGGCCGTGAACTGCTCGAAAAGGGTGTTGCGAGACTCTTCTGTGCTTGCCAGTTTCGTGCGGATGCTCTCATATTCAGTGGGATGCTCATACTTGAAACTGAGGTTCTCCAACTCGTTCTTGATCCTGTTTAGGCCGAGACGGTTGGCAAGGGGTGCATATATATATAAGGTCTCGCCGGCTATCTTGTATTGCTTGTTGGCTGGTTGGCTGCTCAGTGTGCGCATGTTGTGAAGACGGTCGCAGATCTTGATGAGGATCACGCGGATGTCATCGCTCATGGTGAGCAGCAGCTTCTTGAAATTCTCGGCCTGGGCGGAGGCTTGGTCGCCGAAGATGCCGCCGGATATCTTGGTGAGACCATCGACTATCTGAGCTACCTTCGTACCAAATATCGTCTCGATGTCTTCCACCGTGTAGTCGGTGTCTTCCACAACGTCATGGAGAAGGGCTGAACAGATGCTCGTGGAACCAAGGCCCATCTCCGCTGAAGCTATCATCGCTACGGATATGGGGTGCATGATATAGGGCTCGCCTGAAAGGCGACGGACGCCTTTGTGTGCCTGGCGCGCAAAGTTGAACGCCTTTTTGATGATGTCTACCTTCTTGCGGTGAGGAGAAGAAAGGTAACTGTTCAACAACTGCTCGAAAGCATCGTTCACCATCTGGTCATCGGTGTTCTCGCGCTCTGCGTCTTTGGGGGTGTGGGAGTTTTCGTCCATAGTTGTGTGGTTGGGTTGGTTCATGTGTCGGCCTAGGCTTTCCAGACCTATATGAAGATAGAGTGGGCCACACGCCTTCCTCTATCATCCTCGGCGGCCTTTTTTGTTGCGTCCAGTGGAGTTGGAGGCTGAGGTGGAGGAACGGCTGCTGCGCCCGTATCGCGAGGTGGAGCCTGAAGAGGTGGAAGCAGAGGAATTGCCACGAACGTAGTTCCTTGTATTGGCATAGGTCCTTTGCGAACTGGATGAGCGGCTGGAACTGCTCCTCGACGCGCTGCTCCTCGATGCGCTGCTCCTCGACGAACTGCTCCTCGATGCGCTGCTCCTCGATGTTGACGAACGGTCTTCACTGGCGGTGTAGCTTCGGCTGTTTTGATGCTGTGCGTCGTAGGCGATGATGGAGTCTTGGGCTTCCACAAACTTGTTGATCGAAGATATCGGCATGCGTATGGTGGAGGGCTCGCTGAGACCGTTCACCAAGTCGCGACGGTATTGGGGGTTGAGTTCGCGAAGAAGGTTGATGTCGATGTCGCAGAACTTGGAGAGTGTGGAGAATGACACGTTCTTGCTCACCACCACGGTGTCGGTGTGTTCTGGAAGATTGGTCAACATGGGGCAGATGTTGTGCTCGCAATAGTACGTCATCACATAGTTGGCGGCGATGAAGGCGGGGACGTAGCCGCGTGTTTCAGCAGGGAGATGGGGGTAGATGGTCCAATAGTCGCGGCTGCCTCCACTCCGGCGGATGGCCTTGTTCACGTTCTCGGGACCACAGTTGTACGCGGCGATGGCTAGGGTCCAGTCGCCGAAGATGCGGTAAAGGTCGCGAAGGAAATGGGCGGCGGCGTAGGAGGAACGGATGGGGTCTTTACGGTCGTCCACCAAGGAGTTCACACGAAGGCCATACTGCTTGCCTGTGCCAAGCATGAACTGCCACAGGCCGGTCGCTCCCACGCGAGAGACGGCTTTAGGATTCAAGGCCGACTCGATGACGGGAAGGTACTTCAACTCAAGGGGGACGTTGTAGGATTCGAGTGCTTGCTCGAAAATGGGCATGTAGAAATTGGAAGTGCCTAGCATCACGCTCACTGTCTTCCTCATACGCATCACGTAACGGTCGATGAATTGCTTCACGATGGGGTTGTAGGTCATGTTGATGGTGCAGGGCATGCGGCTCAGACGCTCTTGTACCTCCTCTATGGTGTAGTCGGGGCTTTCGTTACGGGCTTCACAGTCGTCGTCAAGGGTCAGATAGTTCTGGTTGTGGTACAGACTCATCAGACTGTCCAATTCCGACATGTAGAGAGCCATCGGTACGCCGATGACTTCGCGCTGGTTCCCATCGTCAGTGAAGATGATTTCAAATTCGTCTTCTGTATTCTGGGCTGCCAGGGGTAATGACAGGAATGCCAGGAGGGCGGCGATGAGATTCAGTTTCGTTCTTTTCATGTTTCTTCTCTTTCTTCTTTTGGTGGTGTTGGTAGGGTGATGTTAGAAATTCAAACTGCATTGGACGCCAAGTGCAGTGGAACGGAGAGGGTTGCGCTCGTGCTTGTTGGTGAGAATGGTCGGAGACACTCGCATCGTGAGATCCTTGGAGATGTCAAAGTCCGACAGGGAGGCGTCAACGTACGCGTCTATCACAGACAAGGCGTAAACGCCCACGAGTATGAAGAAACTCAGGTCACGATAGCGGCGGTAGTAATCCTTGCGCTTCTTGAACAGGTTCTTGTAGTATGTCTCACCTGATTCATTGTAACTGTTGATAGTGGCACCAAGATGCAGGAACTGGTTGTAGCTATGCGTCGTTGGGTCGTTGTCAGAGATGTCGAGGTAGGCTTGTGAATAGTCGCTGTACATCTGGTTGTTCCATTGTATCGCGTAAGCACAGCCTACGAAACCCCCATAGACGATGGGAAGTTTCCAGTATTTGCGGTTGTATATCTGTCCGCCACCGGGTATGACGATGGCGAGCCATAGTGCACGCTTGGGGTCGGGGCGCCACGTGCTCCAGTCACGCTTCGACTTCAATGGTGTGGTGGCGTCTTCGACATCGAAATGGATGGTGTCTATCATTTCATCCAGGATGACGTCGTCGTAGAGAAGGTCGGTCAGCGTGTCGCCGGCCTCAGTGATGATGCGCCCGGAAAAGACACTGTCTGTTGGGGTCTGGGCAAGGCTGGGCATCGACAATGCCCATAACACGACCCACAGGGAGAGTCGGGAGAGGAGGATGAGATGCCGTGGGCGGAGCGTCATGGGTGTTTCAGATTGTCGAAAAGACTTATGATACGCTCCAGCTCCTCTTCGTTGTCAAAGGGGATGCTGATCTTCCCTTTACCGTCCTGAGACATGCTCAAGGATACCTTGGCTTGGAAAAAACTTGCCATCTGCTCTCGGAGAATGTTGAATTCTTCTGGAAGCTTGTTGGTGGATCCACCACCTTTGGAAAGGCTTGCCTTCTCGCCGTTCTTGAGCTTCTTCACCAATTCTTCCACTTGGCGAACCGACGCTCCCGTACGTTGTATCTCCTTGAACACCTTCAACTGCTGTGAAGGACTGTCCAGAGAGAGAAGGGCACGGGCGTGGCCCATGTCGATGGTCTTCTTCTGAAGGGCCATCTGTACCTGGGCGGGAAGTTTCAACAGACGCAGGTGGTTGGCTACTGCTACACGGCTCTTGCCCACGCGCTCGGCGACTTTCTCTTGGGTCATCCCCTCTTGCTGAAGCAGATGGGCGTAAGCCAAAGCGATTTCTATCGCGTTAAGGTCTTCACGCTGGATGTTTTCAACCAATGCCATCTCCATCACGCTCTCATCGTCGATGGTGCGGATGTAGGCGGGGATGGTCGTGAGACCGGCTTCCTTGGAGGCCCGCCAACGACGCTCACCAGCAATAATCTGGTATTTCTCTTCCCCTATCTGACGGAGGGTGATCGGCTGGACGATACCCAATACACGGATGCTGTTGGCTAAGTCTTGAAGAGCATCGGGGTCGATGTCGCGACGGGGTTGGTTCGGATTGGCTTCTATCTGGTCCAGGGGTATCTCGTTGATTGTGGAACTGCCTTGCGTCTTCACCTCTTCTGTGGAGATGAGGGCGTCGAGACCCCGGCCGAGTGCACTGTATTTCTTCTTTGCTGCCATGATGATTCTTTGGTTTGAGGGAGGAATGAACCTCATTTCTGCGGCTTCTTCGCCTCGTTCTTGTTGATGATCTCCTTGGCTAGGGCGAGGTGGTTCTTGCTGCCGGTGCTGTCGGCATCGTAAAGAATCACGGGGATGCCGTGGCTAGGACTCTCGCTCAACTTCACATTGCGCTGGATGACGGTCTTGAATACCAATTCTTGGAAATGGCGTTTCACTTCGTCGTATATCTGGTTGGCAAGGCGAAGGCGACTGTCGTACATCGTCAGAAGGAAACCCTCAATCTCCAAACGGGGGTTCAACTTGCTCTTGATGATCTTGATGGTGTTGAGCAACTTGCCTATGCCTTCCAGGGCAAAATACTCGCATTGCACAGGGATGATCACTGAGTCGGCCGCTGTCAGGGAATTAACCGTGATGAGACCCAACGACGGGGAGCAGTCGATAAATATGTAGTCGTAGTCGGAGCGGATGCTGCTCAATAGGCGGCTCACTACTTTCTCACGATTGTCGATGTTGAGCATCTCTATCTCGGCGCCTACCAAGTCGATGTGGCTGGGGATGATGTCAAGACCCTCTATGTCGGTGGTGTATATCGCTTCGTGAATGTCGGATTCACCGATGAGGCATTCGTAAAGGGAACAGTCCAAGTCGTGGATGTCAACACCTAATCCACTGGAGGCGTTGGCCTGAGGGTCCGCGTCTATTACCAGTACAGTCTTTTCTAGTGTTGCCAAGGATGCGGCTAAATTGATGGTCGTTGTCGTCTTGCCCACGCCGCCTTTCTGGTTGGCTAATGCTATGATTTTTCCCATGTAAGCTATTTTTACATATCGGAGGGACAGATGATGGATGCTGTCGTTTTCGCCTTCCTCCGAACTTTCGCCTACAAAGGTACATATTTTGTGTGAGAAACTCGTATTTTAAACCTTTTTTCGTACTTTTGCACCCAAAACTAAAGATTATTTATGAAAAATAAAAAACCGTTAATACTTATTTCGAACGATGACGGCTATCGGGCGAAGGGTATCAACTGCCTCATCGACATGGTGAGAGACTTGGGAGATGTCCTCGTCTGTGCTCCTGAAGGGGCTAGGTCGGGAAATGCTACGGCTTTCTCTGCCGTCGCTCCACTAAGGCTCATCTTGAGAACCCAGGAGGAGGGACTGAAGGTGTGGTCGTGCAATGGTACGCCGGTGGATTGTGTCAAACTGGCACTCAACCAATTCTGCAACGACCGAATGCCCGACATCGTCATCGGGGGAATCAACCACGGCGACAACGCATCGGTCAACACCCATTATTCCGGAACGATGGGAGTGGCTTTGGAAGGATGTATGAAATACTTGCCTTCTGTGGCTTTCTCTCTCTGCGACTTCAACGAGGATGCCGACTTCTCACCGCTGAGGCCACTCGTGAGGCTGATCACACGCAAGGTGATTGATGAGGGACTGCCAAAGGGGGTCTGCCTCAATGTCAACTTCCCTAAGGAAACGTTCAAGGGGGTGCGTGTGTGCAGGATGGCTCACGGGACATGGTACGACGAATGTGTCAAGGAGAGGCATCCAAGAGGCTACGACTATTTCTGGATGGTGGGAAGATACAGGAATGATGAACCAGATGCGGATGATACCGACAACTGGGCGCTCACACATGGATACGTGGCCATCACTCCCACTCGTATCGATGTCACCCATTACGAGATGATGCGGCTGATGAACACTTGGGACTTTAATTCTGAGGAGCGATGAAATACTATCTCATTGTGGGGGAGGCTAGTGGAGACCTGCATGCTTCTCATTTGATGAAGGCCTTGAAAAATGTTGACGATGATGCTGACTTCAGGTTCTTTGGAGGCGACCTTATGGCACAGGTGGGAGGAACGCTTGTGAGGCATTACCGCGACACGGCATATATGGGATTCTTCACCGTCTTGACCCATCTGCCAGCCATCTTTCGTAACATGGCTTTGTGCAAGGAGGACATCGCACAGTGGAAACCCGATGCCGTCATCCTCGTGGACTACCCTGGATTCAATCTTGATATTGCCAAATATGTGCACTCCAATCATTTGTCCAAGGTGTTCTATTATATCTCACCAAAGATTTGGGCGTGGAAGGAGCACCGCATCAAAAACATCAAGCGAGATGTCGATGCCCTCTTCTCCATTCTTCCTTTTGAGGTGGATTTCTATGAGAGAAAACACCATTTCCCCATCCATTACGTTGGCAACCCAACGGCCGACGAAGTGATTGGATTTGTTAACGGGAATAAGGAAAATATTTTACAGTTCTGTCAAAGGAACGGGTTGGACGACCGCCCTATCATCGCTTTGCTCGCTGGTAGTAGGAAAACGGAAATCAAGGACAACCTCCCGCGGATGATAAAGGTGATGGATGCCTTCAAGCAGTATCAGTTCGTTCTTGCTGGGGCTCCGGCCATTGACGATGACTACTATGGGAGGTTCATAGGGAATACCCCGTTGAAAATCGTGCACAACGACACGTTCGCCTTGCTGGCCAATGCAACGGCGGCTCTCGTCACCAGTGGCACGGCGACATTGGAAACAGCACTGTTCAATGTGCCACAAGTCGTGTGTTACGCCATGCCAATGGCGCCTTTCTGGGGATTGCTCAAAAGGCTTTTCCTGAAAGTGAAATACATCTCACTCGTCAATCTCATCGCCGACAAGGAGGTCGTGCCGGAACTGGTGGCAGATTCCTTCACCGACCAAAGACTCATGGATGAATTGCAACAAATACTACCGGGGGAGCAGGGGAGGGAGGAGATGCTCAAAGGATATGACGACATGAGAAAGGCCATCGGAAAACCCGACGCACCAGGAAATGCCGCAAAAATCATGGTCGATTTGCTACAATCTCCTAAAAACTCCTGATTTCTCCTTTTATCTCCTAAAACCTCTTATATCAATACTCCCGCTCCCCAAATATGCTCGTTCCTACACGCACGATGGTGGAGCGGCACTCGCAAGCAATGGCGTAGTCGTGGCTCATGCCCCAACTACGCTCGCAGAAATAGTCGGCATCGGCGAAATAACGTGATTTCACTTCGTCGAAAAATGATGCGGCGGAAGTCATCTCCTCCCTGATCTGATGCTCGTCGTCCACATAGGAGGCCATCATCATCAAGCCGCAGATGCGAACATGCGACAACTTGCGCCAAGCACCATCGTCGAGCAACTTACGGCATGCTTCGAAGGTAAAACCGTATTTCGTCTCTTCTTCTGCGATATGCAACTCCAACAATACATCCACCACACGGCCGCATTTCGAAGCTTGACGGTCGATCTCCGAAAGAAGACGGAAAGAGTCCACGGCTTCGATCATCGATACGTAGGGGGCGATGTATTTCACCTTGTTCGTTTGCAAATGGCCGATGAAATGCCATTCGATATCGTCGGGCAACAATGGATGCTTCGACTGCAACTCCTGGACATGGCTCTCGCCGAAGAGGCGCTGCCCCTCGGCGTAGGCCGACAGGATGCTTTCTACCGGGTGGAATTTACTCACCGCAACAAGGCGGACTCCTGCGGGAAGACTGTCCAACACGCGACGGAGATTGGCGCGCAATCCTTCCATGCTTATTCAGAGGGGGATTCGGAAGAGGGTACGGGAGCCTTGTGCTCGAAAACGTCCATGATCATCGTTTCGGCAAGACTGGCTATCACATAGTCGATGGCGGTTGTGCCCATCACCTCTTCGATGTGCTTCACGGCTACGGGGAGACTGGAGGCCTGGACGAGATAATAGACGTTGGAACGCTTCTCTTTTTCTGTCTTCTCGTCGATGGTGATGAATTGGAGCTTTGCCTTGTACCAGCGGTCGTCGCTGTCGGCCTCGCTGAAAAACACTTCCTTGTAAGTGGCTTTCTTGATGTCGGCCACTTCATATTCACCACGGATGTAGGACGACATCTCCTCTGTGATGGAGGATTCGGCCTCCGTGAAACTCAACGCATCGACGGTGTATTGCTCGGTGACTTTCTTGGGCATGCCGTCTTCCATCATCTTCTCATAACGAATCTTGGTCTCAAACCAGTCTGCTGTTCTTGATCTCATTGCTTTGATAATCTCTAATCTGTAATCTGTATTTTGTTTTGAATGTTTCGTCCTTGACGTGCCTGGACGGCTTGGGCTATCTCACCACTTTCTTGCCCTTGTGGATGTAGATGCCGTGGGGAAGGCCGTCCAACTCGCCTTTGACACGACGGCCGTCGATGGTGTAGATGGCGTCGGTGGCTTCTTGGGGGGCCAGCACGGTGGGTACGGCGAGCGTGTAAGCATCGAAGTCGTCGATGTAGGTGAACGTCACCACGCCGTCGTTGCTCTCGATGATGTTGGCCAGGGCTTTGTTGGTCTTGTCGCCGTTGGTGTAGAAATTGTAGTTCACTATCTCCATCGTGTCGTTCAATTCGGTGACGCCTTTTGTGCCGGGGAATGGGTCGCCGGCCAGTTCGGCATAGAAGTCCGCGTTCTTGATCACCTTTCCGCCAATCGTTGTTCCAACATTGTATTGGGCGAACAACAATCCGTCGGCTGGAACAACGGTCATGCGGGGATGCCCTTTGATGTTGTTGACGTTGTTGCCGGAGCGGATGGAGAACGAACTTGGGTCGTATTCCACATGGGTCACCAAAAGGCCGTGGCCTTTCTGGTAGGAGTTCAGGCCTATGTTTTGGATGTTTTCCAACAAGAAGTATTCGCGGGAGTTCGAGGGGTTGACGATGCGGTAGGCTGTGCCCCCTTCGTCCAATGGCTTCACTTCCATCTCACCGCTGGTGTCAAGGAGAGGGATTTCCATCCATTCCATCGCCTCGCGCTCCCAAGCATTGAGGGCGCAGGGGGTGTAGCCGTTGCTCAGGTAGTTGCCGCTGTCCATCAGACTCCAGTATTCCATGCCTTGGTTGTCGCCCTTCCAAGCGTTGCCGGTGGGGTAGAAGTCGGGAAGACCCATCGTGTGGCAGAACTCATGGCATAGCGTGCCGATGCCGTTGATGCGCTCCCATGGGGCTGTGGACCAGCAACCAGGAAAACCGTTCAACTCCGCACTCACGGCGTAGCGTTGAACACGCTTGCCGTCATAAGTGCCTCCGGAGATGGTGCCCGACTTCGGCCAGATGCAGTCGCTGGAATTGCCTGACATCGACTGGGAGTAACCCGCGTAGATGATGATCACCAAATCCACATAGTCGTCGTTGTTGCTGTCATATTGGGAGAAGTCGATGCTGTCGTTCAACAGCATGCAGGCATCTTGGAAAAGAAGGTCCATGCGCTCGCCTTTCCCCTCGCCGCCAGAGTCGGCACCATAGGTGGCGAGGTTGCTCGGTAGCGTCACGGGGCCGTAAACATCGAAGTCGGGGATGAACTGGCCGAAACTGGCCAACTTGAAGTACTGGCGGACACTGACGAAATTGCGGTTCTCGCCACGGCCATGGTCTTCCAATGGCTTCGTGGCGTTGAAATACTCATGGAAGGAACGCTTGGGATTCTCTATCGTGAAATGATGGGCGGAGTCGCTGAACTCTGCCAGGATGACAACGGCACGTGGAGAACCCTTGTGGGGGAATAGGCGCTGGCCCGTGCTGTCTATTGGCTCGCGACGAGACCTGAGTATGCCGCGATGGGTCTCGGCGGTAGAGAAAAACGCTTCACGATTCTGCAAAGACGCCTGTTGCATCTCCAAGGCGCTGCGCTCACCGGAATTATGAGCCAGCAACTCTGTGGCTGTCAACGTGCCTTCGGCATCAACAGAGCCGATGTAATAGCCGCCGTCACGCTGAACTAAAAGGATGCCGTCTAGGGTGGTGTAGTAATGGAAATCCTCATCGCCATGAAGGACGATGGTAAGGGTCGTACCGTCAGATTGGCGTACTTCTACAGGGAAGGGATAACCTTTGTCGGCCCAACAGTTGAAGGCTGTCATGATGCCTAACAATACAAACAATATCTTTTTCATTATTGATGTGAT
This sequence comes from Prevotella sp., assembly GCA_017524385.1. Classification (GTDB taxonomy): domain Bacteria; phylum Bacteroidota; class Bacteroidia; order Bacteroidales; family Bacteroidaceae; genus Prevotella. Next base: position 23,744 of record JAFWSS010000256.1, on the reverse strand, counting down.
TACTTGATGATGTTGCAAAAGTACGCATATTTCCACGAATAATCAAAAGATTTCCTTCCTTTTCAAGACATTTCTCACATTTTAACGGCAATTTGTTGCACATCTCTATTCTTATCATTAATTTTGCAAACTATTCATCCGCTTTATTAATGATATGATTCGTACCGTCTTAGCGCTTATAGCGTGCCTTTCCATGACACATGTTTACGCTCAGCGAAACATGAGGCAAATCTGGATCGACATGCCCGACTCTTTGGTTGAATACCTCAATGCCAACAAGAGGACGGAAATGGTTGACTTCTACGACATGGGGGTGAGGGCGGAAACTACCAACCTCTTGACTACGAAGACCGTGCTCGACTCCATTGCCGACGACTATGCACATGTCTCGCTTAATGAGTGCGCAAAAATGCAACTGGCTTTGCTCAAAACCTCTGCCGGTGACTCGCTCATCTGCATGGTGAGGACTTTCATGGGGGAGGCTGCCGAGTCGGTCGTTTCATTTTACGACGCTGGGTGGAAACCGCAAGATGCCACAAAACTCATGGCGAGCGTGCAACCATCACAGTTGATGGCAAAACCCGACACCATGGACGTGGAGAGATACAAGCAACTCGTGGCTTTCATCGATCCCGTGATGATGGCTGCCGATTACGACCCTGAAAACAAGGAACTGGTGTTGAGCCTGGCCACACCATTGCTTACAAATGAGGAAATATGCCAGGTGAAAGCCATTCTGTTGCAAAGGAAACTTAAATGGAATGGCAAAATCTTTAATTAACGTTAATTTTCTAATTTATTTCAAGTTTTTTTTCTTGATATCGAAGGAAAACATTACCTTTGCATCGTGTTTTTCATGGTATTAGATTATTAAGGTTAATAAAGATTGGTTGTCGTGAGACAATCAATTTTTTTTTGCCCATTTTTTTGCCCATTTGGGGGGATCTTGACATTTCTTTGGCCGAAAAACACGGAATGGATTTCGATGAATTGGTGAAATGGTATGACGGGTATCAGATAGGCGACGAGCCGTCGATGTTCAACCCCAATTCTGTGATGCAGGCTCTCAGAAGTCGGCGATGCCGCAGTTTCTGGGCGAGCACGGGTGCATTTGATGCCGTCGCCAACTACATCCATATGAACTTCGAGGGCCTGAAGGACGACGTCATCAAGATGCTGGCTGGGGGAAGGGGAAAGGTGAACACTACAAAATTCCAGAATGACATGTCGATTGTCCGTAGCCGCGATGATGTCTTGACGGTGCTCATCCATTTGGGATATCTGTCGTACAACTGGCGCAAGAAAGAGTGCTACATCCCCAATTTGGAGGTGGAAGGCGAGATGTCGAATGCCGTGGAGACCACCGACTGGACCAACGTGGTGAAAGCACTGCAAGAATCGGAAGAATTGTTGCAGGCCACTCTCGACGGCGACTGCAAGGCGGTGGCGCAGGGCATCGACGTGGCGCACGACGAAAACACCAGCATCCTCTCCTACAACAACGAGAACTCACTGGCGTGCGTGCTCTCCATCGCTTATTTTTACGCTCGCAACGACTATGTCATCCATCGAGAGTTGGCTACCGGCAAAGGCTTCGCCGACCTCGTGCTCATCCCAAGAAAGAATGTCGATTTACCCGCCATTGTCCTGGAGCTGAAATACAACCGTGATGCAGACTCCGCCATCGACCAGATTCTCCGTCGCCAATATCCCGCCAAGGTGTCGCAATACACTGGCGACCTCCTCCTCGTTGGCATCAATTACGACCGTGAGAGCAAGACCCATGAATGTCAAATCCAGAGATGGGAAATGGTGGGGGAATAGCTGTGGTAGATCACGGGGATGAAGTTTTAGATTCATAAATCCTGTTTTTGCCGTATTGCGGGAAAATGGAGGAGCAATAGGGAAAGAGAAAGGCGGAGACCCTGATATTATCGGGGTTTCCGCCTTTAGTAGCATAATCGGGCTTCTATTATGATAGAACGGCTAATTAGAGACATCACCAAGTTTGAAAATGTCCGAGACAACCACCATAATGTCCGAGACGGGGCAAAAATGTCCGAGACAGCACCCCAAAATGTCCGAGAGAAGGAGAAATGACCCAGACAAGTTCTCAAAATGACCCAGACAGGCCCTCAAAATGTCCCAGACTTTATCGCTTTTCACTACATCATCCGGTTTATATTATGCTTCAATGTCCTATAGTTTCTGCACCTTACGATATTTTTGGTTTTTACTGTTTGGCTTGTCAGGCTCAGTCATTTCTATATATCCCATTGCAAGGAGTGGTTTTATATACTTGGCAATATGGGTTGGATGATAGCTATAGCCGATGTGTTCAAGAATTTCTCTCGCGCTTCTTGGCAAACTACAGAATTGAATGATGTCCTTTTGTGTTCCGTCTAACTTTTTGTATGGGATACGTGGAAGAGTGTTAGTCTTATCTCTATCACCATCTCTATCATTGTCAGACTGTCCACTATTTTGGTTTACGCTGTCTGTCAGTTGGTTATCTCTATCATCTCTATCATTAACTCTATCATTAACCCCTACATTTTGACGTTCTATTATCACCACAAATTCGTTCAATATGTTATCATTGACGAATTGGATGTTCGGCGTGAACTGCATGGCTCTGGTTATTCCACTTCCAGCACCTGTATAGGGTAGCAGGTTGATGCCATGATTAAACAAGAGTTTGTTTCGAGGAACAGAGACACCATACTTGATGCTCTCGGTACTCACACCCTCAGGCAGTAAGCCTGGGCTATGAATCTCTATGCGATTGTCAAAGATGAACACGCGCAAAGGGGCTTCTATCACATACGAGCGATGTAGGATGGCGTTGACCGCTATCTCAGAAAGCGTGGCAGAAGACACCTCCAACTCTCCCTGGCTGTTGAAATCTTTTTCAACCTGTATTTGATGAAGGTTTCTTGTCAGGAACGACATGATGTATTTATACAGATGAACGGCATTGCCGTCGGCATCTCCACCGCTTTTGTCGCGAAACTCCGTACCGCCGATGCTATTGCCAATAAAGCTCACACAGCGAACAGTGAAGGCAGGTAACCATCGTTGAGGATACTTGCCCATAAGCATTAAAGCAGCAAGCGTCAATGATCCATCAGGTAAGACAAGACCATAATTTAGCAATATGCCTTTTGGGGTCTGGTCTATCATCGATGCCACTTCATCAATCGGTTTATGTTGTAGCTCGTCCATCGTCACTTTTTGCCTCTCATAATCATTCCGAAACCGCCTGATAAGATACTCCTTGACAGTGGTTTTATCCAAATCTTCAAAGGATGTACCCCTTATCGGCATGCTGTCAGGATGTACCTGCCTATTCTCCATCAGCATGGATATTAATTCAGCATTGTCAAAGACTTTGCGCTTGTCAGCTCCTTGTTTTACCCAAATGATACCTTTATTATCTCGATAGGGTTTGCTTTTTCCTTGTTTGATAGTAGCAACGACAATCACCCCATCTTCTATCGGCACGTTTTCTATGTCAATCAGGATTCTTGGAATAACTACATCATCTGCAAGACTTCCCAATGTGCTGGTTGTTTCCTGCACCTCCTTGAATGACAGTGGATTGACATTGCCGGTCTTATCATCAATACCAACAATAATCATCCCACCGTGGGTGTTGCTGAAAGCAACCATCTCGCAGCCAACATCATATTTGTTGTCACGAGTCACGCGTTCCTTAAACTGTATCCTTGTTTGCTCTGCTGTATCTCGTTGTTTGAAGATATCCTCTGCTGTCATATTCTATATTATTTGATTAATGACACATACTTGACATTCACAAAAATGTTATGCCCTTGTAAAAAATACATTTTCGCCACAAAGGTAATTAATTTTTTCGAGACATCCTTGTCTCAAAGATAATAGAAATGTGATTATGTGGCTATTTCATTAATGTATTTGAAAAGCCCAGCAACAGCCATTACAGCCGTTGCTGGGAACGAACAAAAATGAAACCCTGAGAACAATCATTTCTTCCTTTTGGCCTTTAACTCCTCCATCAGGAAGTAGTTGCTCATGTCCTCTTTCAGGCCTGGGTCGTTAACCCATTTATCATGCCAGAATCTCCATCGGTCGTTCTCGTTCACTCTCAGGTATCTTCCGAAAAGGATGGCCTCGTTGTTGTCTTCATACCATTGGGTCATCTTCTCTGACTTGTCGGCAATTTGGAAACCCTTATATGCGACGAAATCCGCAAAGATAGCGACGAGCACGAAAGCACCAACGAATATGGTTCGTTCAATGCGTAGGTTTCTATTGAGCCGATAGATAGCCTGCATTTTGTAAGTAAATAATATGGAAATCATGTATTTTTTTTCGTCTTCTGATTATGCTAATTATTCTTAAATGTCGTTAAATCAAGGTTTTGCAGCGATTTCATTTACTCTTAGTCCGCCATTTTCCCGCTCGATATGTTAAATCAAGCGGTATCAATCGGAATAAAAGATTACAACATTTACTCCGTTTTACTTGATTAAGAATGGTCGAAAAAAGCATTTACGGAGTTTTTATCATCCTTCACACTATTCAGGAAAAATAGATGTTCCTTTCCATCTATTGTTAAATTTAAAGGTATAAAATATACCAATAATTAAATTATTTGTATCTTTGTATCGTAATGGTCATCTTGAAATCTATGAAAGTAATGAATTTAGAAACTGGGCAATATATTTTTGAATGTTATCTTATGCCCTGGACGGCATATGGATTGACAGGAAATTATGAAGCTGAAATTGATGTTTCCATAGATTTAAGCCTTGAAGAAATACAAGGACTCATTGATATGATGCATTGGGCGTGGAAGAATAACTTGTTCGAATATTCAACTTCAGAGATGGTATGCACCTTTCTTCTGGAAGAACGTCAACCCCAAATATACGACAGAGTTTATCCATTAGTTCATAAACTGTTTTGTGATAGGTTTCCCAATGGCAATAATGCTGAAGGGTTTGGCGATTATGAAATATTCATACCCGACAAGATTGAGGCTGTCGCTTGGGATTTGTATAAAGAGACAGAAGAGGAAGAGGAAAGATAAGAGTTATTTTTGCCGTTTTGCGGGAAAATGGCGGAACAGTAGGGAAAGAGAATAGGCGGAGACCCTGATTTTTTCGAGGTCTCCGACTTTCATAGCATAATCCGCATCAGATTATGACATTATTGGTGGTATTTTGGGGAATTATCAATAAAATCACTATATTTGTGCCATAAAACAACAAAATATGGTGATAAATACACAAAATAAGGATTACAACCGAATAAAAGCCGTGCTTGCTGACCAAAACAAGACCAGCAAGTGGTTGGCTGAGCAGCTTGGAAAATCAGAAAACACAGTCTCCAGATGGTGCTCAAACAAGACCCAACCATCTATAGAAATTCTTAACCAAATATCCATTCTGCTCAATGTGGATATTAGGTCTTTAATTAGGTCAAATAAAGAGGAGAAATAAGATATGGCAAAGAAAAATCAATTAGGCTATAAAGATATTGAAGATAGGCTATTGTCGCTCAAAAATCAAGTATATCCAGCAGAGGAAATAGGTTATCGTCTTTTGTATGCTTTTGGAAAAAGTGAGAAAGAAATATCCCGATATAAAGAGGGTAAAGGTATCCTAAAGACATTCGATGCCTTGCTAATCAAAGGGCTGTTTTGTTATCGCCCTGCCATATCAACACGACTTGATAAAGAATTAGAATATCTGAAATCTGATATTCAAGTATTAAAGGCTTCACCAAAGATCATTGCTGTGAGTGATGGAGTAACGATTTTGGCATATGACCTTAGGGAAAAAGACACATATGAAAACCCCATTAATCGTCTTTATTGCGATTTTGCCTTTTTCTATCCTTTGATGGATGTGGAACGAGTACACTATGTGGAAGAAAGTCCGGCAGATGTGAAAGCTGCCGAAAAACTTGCCAAACTTCATGATGAACTTCGTGCTTATAATGAGTTCCGCAGTGACAGTGATTTGCACGATCTCAATATTTTCATTACTCGGCTTCTCTTCTGCTTCTTTGCCGAGGACACGGGCATTTTTGAGGAAAACTTGTTCACATCAAGTATCATTCGCTTCACAAAAGAAGATGGAAGCGATTTGTCCCAATATCTGAATGACACTTTCAATATCATGGATGTGTCATTAAGGCACAGTGACATTACAAGCATTGTCAAGCAGTTCCCGTATGTGAATGGTGGGCTGTTCTCCAAGCACATCCAAATCCCTGCTATGGGCGCCAGGGCAAGGAAAATCATTATAGAATGTGGCGAACTGGACTGGAAGGACATCAACCCTGATATTTTCGGCAGTATGATCCAGGCTGTGGTCAACCCTGAGGAACGTGCCAGCATGGGTATGCATTATACATCCGTACCCAACATCATGAAAGTTATCAATCCGCTGTTTCTCGATGAATTGCGGGGAGAATATAACAAGCTCAATGAATTTTATGAGCAAAGACTCCAAATGAAAAACATTGGTGCACTAAGTAATAACCAATTCTATGAGGAGTTGAAACCCCTAATCAAGAAATGTGATGCTCTTTTGAAGCGAATGAGTAAAATGAAATTCTTCGATCCAGCTTGCGGAAGTGGTAATTTCCTTATTATCACATATAAGAGTCTTCGTTTCCTTGAAATGAACATTCTCAATCTTCAGCGGAAATGTACGCCGGATGGCAAGATATTGTTTGTGGACAATAGTGTTATCAGCCTTAATCAGTTCTATGGTATTGAATTGCTTGATTTTCCACATGAGGTGGCTATGCTCTCTCTTTGGTTGGCAGAGCATCAGATGAACACTAAACTTAATGAGAGTTTTGGAATAAATACGCATGCTTTGCCTCTTAAAAATATTACACAAATTGTTTGTGGAAATGCTTGCCGTATTGACTGGAATGAGGTCTGCCCTCATACGCCTGAGGAGGAGGTTTTCGTTTTTGGAAATCCACCATATTTAGGATATAGCAAACAATCCAAAATTCAGAAGCAGGATTTGCAAACAGTATGTAGTAGAATGCCAAACTATAGTAAATTGGATTATATTTCATGTTGGTTTGTAAAAGGGGCTCAATATATTATCGGTAATAATGGGAAATATGCATTTGTCACAACGAATTCAGTAACTCAAGGTGAACAAGTGGCTTTATTATGGAAGAATATTTTAAATAATCTCGTCATAGATTTTGCCTACAAATCTTTTATGTGGAAAAATAATGCGAAGAATAATGCTATGGTTGCCGTTACAATAATAGGTGTGTCTAATACCAATATAGCCCCAAAAAGATACTATGACGGTGACAAGGTTAATTATGTTAAAAATATAAGTCCATATTTGATTGTTGGCAAAACTACTTATGTAGAACCATGTAAAATTTCCATATCTGGTTTTCCTGAGATGATAAAGGGATGCTCACCTGTTGATGACCAGAATTTGTTAATGGACTTTCAAGAGAAAAAAACATATGAAGAAATAGATCTTTTGTTTGCTAATTATATCAAGTCATACATTGGTGCAGATGAATTTGTAAATAGTAAAGAACGTTTCTGCTTCTATTTTGATGAAAAAGATAAGATGGTAGTTTCTCAACTATCTGCATTATCATCGTCATTCAAAAATAGATTAGAGATGGTTAAAGAATTTAGGGCAAAAAGTACAAAAGAAGCAACAAAAAAATATGCTGAAACTCCTTATCTTTTTATTGAAAGAAAATACAGAAAGGAAAAATCAATCGTCATTCCACAAACAGGATCTGAGAAAAGAAAGTATTTACCGATGGGTATTGCTGATGAACATACAGTTTTATCTAACGCTGTTAGGCTGATATACTGTGGAAATGAATATGATTTGTGCCTTTATGGAGTTCTTGCATCTTTTATGCATATGGTATGGGTTAGGACTGTTGCAGGAAGAATGAAAACAGATATGCAATATTCTAATACCATATGCTATAACACCTTCCCTTTTCCCAAAATCTCACCAGAAAAGAAAGCTGAGATAGAAGAAGCTGCAGAAAATGTCCTAATCACTCGTGAGTATTATCCAGAAAAGACATTGGCAGAACTCTATGACCCCGACAAGATGCCACAAGACTTGCGAGAGGCGCATGCTCATCTTGACGATATAGTGGAAAGTTGTTATCCTGGATATCCATTCCAAAACGACGAAGCAAGATTGGAATGCCTTTTTAAGCTCTATGAAAAAATGACAAGTAAATAAATATAAATCAAATGGAAAGAAAGATAAGCAATATTGTTGACATCAGTTATCAACAAACTGGTCAAGCCACTGCAACTAACGAGCTTGGCATGCGTGAAATGCAGGCCAAAGCATACGAAGCCCGAGACAAGCGCTTTCTGTTAATCAAAGCACCCCCAGCCTCAGGCAAGAGCCGTGCCTTGATGTTTATTGCTCTTTATAAATTGAAGTATCAAGGTTTGAAAAGGGTGGTCGTAGCTGTACCAGAAAAAAGCATTGGTCGTTCCTTTCAAAATACTCAGCTAAAGCCTTATGGTTTCTTTGAAGACTGGAAAGTTGCACCTTATTTCAATCTGACCGATGTCAAGAATGAAAAAGATAAGAAAGGCCGCTTCATAGAGTTCTTCAGCCAAAATAGTGCCAAGATATTAGTCTGTGCTCATGCAACATTACGCAATGGCATGAAGGAAATCTCTGATGATGCCTTCAATGACACTTTGTTGGCAATAGATGAATTTCATCATGTATGCGCAGATGTCGAATCAAACCTTGGAGATGTTGTGCGACGTGTAATGTATAACTCGACAGGGCATATTATAGCTATGACAGGAAGTTATTTTCGTGGTGATGGTATTCCTGTCCTTCGAGTTGAAGATGAAGCACAATTTTACCCTATAACCTACAATTATTATCAACAACTCAATGGTTATAAATACTTGAAAAATCTTGTATTGGGCTACCATTTCTATCATGGAAGATATTTGGATCACATAGGAGAGGTACTTGACACCACAAAAAAGACTATCATCCATATACCCAGCGTGAATGCCCGAGCTTCAACAGGATTGGGCAAATACACCGAAACCGATGAGATTATGAAAATCATCGGAACAATAGAATATAAAGATTACAATACTGGCATATATCATATTCGTTCAAAGGATGGCCGACTTCTTAAAGTTGCAGATCTTGTCGAAGATGATATGAAAGAACGTAATATGGTTCAAGGTTATCTGCAAAACATCAAGCGAGCAGAAGACATGGACATCATCATTGCCCTTGGCACCGCCAAAGAAGGTTTTGACTGGCAATGGTGTGAGGTGTGCCTGACCATAGGTGTGAGAGGCTCTTTGACTGAGGTCATTCAAATCATTGGTCGATGCACACGTGACTGTGAGGGGAAAGAAACAGCCAAGTTTATCAACGTAATAGCCATGCCTGATGCCGACCAAGCTGATGTAAAAGTAGCAGTCAATGATTTTTTGAAAGCCATCACTGCCTCCTTGCTGATGGAACAGGTAATGGCTCCAAGCTGGCATTTCAAGACAGTAAAAGAAGATGGTGACGATAAAGGTGGTGATGCAAGAACCCTTGTCGTAGAAGGTCTCAAACCATTATCCTCAGAAAAGACAAGGCTTATCGTCCAAGAACAGCTTGATGATCTGAAAGCAGCAATTCTTCAAGATGAAATGGTGGTTAGAGCCATCAGTGGAAGCACCACTGCGGAAACAATCACCAAAAACCTTGTACCAAAGGTGATACGTGAAAAGTACCCAGACCTGACTGATGAAGAAGTCGAGGAAGTAAGGGAGCACTTGCTACTCGATACTATCATCAAGGGTAATGACATTGTAGATGAAAAAGGGAATCCCATAGACATTACTAAGACTGACACGGATCAAGAAAGCGAGGGTGAACGGCTTATCAAATTGGCCAATCGCTTCATCAACATTGACAAGTTATCCATCAATCTCATTGATACCATCAACCCTTTCCAAAGAGCATACGAGGTGTTGTCAAAACAAGTAGATGCTCCAACCTTGAAAATCATTCAGGACACTATTGCCGAGCAAAAGTATGATATGAGTATAGAGCAAGCCATTATGTTATTTAAGGGGCCACTAAAAGAATATGTGAAAACTCATGACAATAAAGTGCCTGATATTAATTCACCCGACCCCAAAGTAAAGGAACTTGCCATCGCATATCAAAAATTAAAGAACCTCAAAATCAGAAAGTTGATGGGGCTTGAATATGAACCGGATAATAAGGAGAATAAATAATGGAATGGCCTAAAGAATTATTAGAAATATTTGAAGATCCATTATTGGATGGAGTACGCCCAAAGCCTAAAGCACCAACTGCTGATGACCGATTGGTGACCAAACTGGAAGAAGTAACCAAATGGGTAGAGGAACATAATGGTGAACTGCCTAAAAAATCAGGTGGATTTAAGGAGAAACTTTTGGTTGCATCCCTTGAAGCACTACGCAGGCAGGCTAACGATGGTTTACGTCAATACGATAGACTTCATTTATTGGATTAGAGTATGAATATAGATAAAGAACTTGACGAGTTGTTCAGTGACCCTTTGCTCGACATCAAAGAGGGAGAAACAAAACTCTTTGACATGCCAGAGGACATGCGCCGTGTCATTAAGGAAAAGAAAAGGCCTGACTTTGTAGCACAGCGAAAACTGTGTGAGGACTTTGACCAGTTCCGCTCATTATTTGAGAATGTCCAAAAAGATCTTAAAGAAGGAAAAAGAAGTTTGATTAGGATTTCAAAAACAACAAATCTACAAGTAGGCCATTTTTACATTGTGGCAGGTCAAATGTTGTATTTATCTGAAATAGGGGAAACAAAAGTGAGTACCAACGGCCTTTTGGATGGTAGGACACGTTGTATCTATGATGATGGAACTGAATCCAATATCCTTCTCCAGACTTTGAGAAAGAATGTGGTTGGTGATGGGTATGCCATCACTGAGACCGAAGAAGAAACAAACAAGTCCTTTTTCAATGAATCTGACATCCACCAACAAGACAAAGTGACGGGCTACATCTATGTGCTGAAATCCTTGTCGGATGATCCCAGAATTGCAAATCAAAAGAATTTGTATAAGATAGGTTTCACTACCAACAAAGTTGAGGAGCGCGTTGCAAATGCACAAAATGAGCCTACTTACCTCATGGCACCCGTTCAGATTGTTAGCAGTTACAAGATTGTTAATATGAACTCGCACAAGTTCGAGACACTTCTGCATCAAATTATCGAGAATGTTAATTTCAAGATTACGGTCAATGATGAAAAAGGACAACCACATGAGGCCACGGAATGGTATGTCATTCCTTTGAATATCATAGACACCATCATTAAAAAGATCATGGATGGGAGCATTGTCCAATATTCATATAACCAAAGGGAAGAATGCCTTGAACGGCACATCGTGAAAAAGCAATCCAAACTTGACCTCAAAGGATTTAAGGTCTTGACCCTCAATATCAAGAAAGTGTTCTACGATGCCATTATCCGTGGGGAGAAGAAAGAGGAATATCGGGAACTCAAACAAACCACTATCAATAAATACACATTCATTGACGAAACTGATGGTAAGCGGTATTTGCGTAGATATGACTTCCTACACTTGTTTGTAGGCTACAATAAAGACAGGGAGAATGCGATTGTGGAAGTCGTTGATACGACCTATGAGGAAGGCATTGTAGTTTATCATTTAGGCCGGATAATTGAAGTAAACTAATTTTTGGTAATAATAGAATGAACAATCGTCAACAATTGCATCCCGCTATTCAAGCAAGGGTTAATTTCTTTAATACCCTTGAAGAAGATGTTAAAAAGGCAACTATTGGTAATGATTTAAGAATCCTTTACGAAAAATTTGGATATTATTGCATAAACCTGGGAATAGGAAATGCCTTTGGAGGACATGCTTATCCTAACGATATATGCGATGAAAATTTTCGGATAGAACTATTGTCAAATATTGATATGGCAAGAAATGTCTGTTTGTCAAAAAGGGATGACCTTTCTCCTGGCAGTCAATTAACCATCAATAACACCAATCATCAAGAACAAAATCAAACATTATCGTTTCAAATCAATGAGGCATTGAGGAAAGCACTAACAGGAGAACAATATGATGAAATCATTGATTTAATCAATAAAAAAGCTGACAAACCTACTATTATGGAGAAATTATCAGGTTTTGGGGTCAATGTTCTTAGTGGAATACTTGCTACTATTATAGGCCAGCAAATAGGACTATAAATACCCGGCAACGGCTGTTATAGCCGTTGTCGGGCAGCGAACAAAAACGATTTCAAAAACCATCAATATTTCTTCTTTTTCTCCTTCAACTCCTTCATGAGGTAGTAGTCGCTCATGTCCTCTTTCAGGCCAGGGTCATTAACCCACTTGTTATGCCAGAATCTCCAACGGTCGTTCTCGTTCACTCTCAGGTATCTTCCAAAAAGGATGGCCTCGTTGTTATCCTCATACCATTGGGTCATCTTCTCTGACTTGTCGGCAATTTGGAAACCCTTATATGCGACGAAAACCGCAAAGATATCGACGAGCACGAAAGCACCAACGAATATAATTCGTTCAATGCGTAGGTTCTTGTTGGGCCGATAGATAACCTGCATTTTGTGAGTCAAATAATATGGAAATCATGTGATTTTCCCGTCTTCTTTACATCCTGTGCTATAGCATCCTTTTCGTTTTCGACAACGGGGGTATCCACTGAAAATACCTGCTCAATGCTTGGAATGGCGTTTGTTGGGTACCTTTTTTAAGTGTCGATAAAAAAATGGGATGAATAATAAAGAACACGCGCTCGGCTCTACCGCTTGGCTCGTCCAAGAATTATCATCAATTAATCAAAAATTCTGACGCACAGACGCTCGGCGACGAAGGAGACGCTTGCCAAAGCAAGAATTCATGACTAATTATATGATAATTATATGTTAAAAACAGTACCAAGTTATTTTTTTACTTTTACTAAAGAAAAATTAGCATTTTTTTTGCTTCCTTCGGATTTTTTGTATAAGTTTGCACGAAAACAACCAAATTCATATGCTTATGAGAAATATTATCACACTTTTGCTGGTCGCCACTGCCATCCAGGTCGGGGCGCAAAAACGCAGCGTTGCAAGTCGGTACATTGAGTATCAGCAATACCAAGTCAACAAAAACTATTCCGACTCCCTGATGAACTACAAGGAGAAGTTGGAAGCAAAGGATGTCAGTGGAGACGAAGAGATGGACGGTCGGTTCTATCGACTCTTCGCACCACTTACTTTTTATCACGCGCCGGCAAAACGCGCTCTGTCTCTCTCTGGAAGAACCGCGATGGCCGACGATGTGAACGAGGAAATTGACTACACGTTGCTCAACGTATATCTCAACAGGCCTGACCTCGTAGAGAACAGTGAGGAAAAACTCGATCAAGTAGGGGGAGTGGACAATGATTTCATACAACCCATACAACAGGACGCGCCCCTCGTGGTGAAAACAGACCCGATACCACAGGAGATTTTGGATGACATCTCTGACTCCGTGCTTGTCACCAAACCCAATTTCTGGAAATACAAGGGTGACTACTTCTTGCAGGGGATGCAAAACTACATTTCAGGGAATTGGTACAAAGGCGGCGAGAGCTCCTATTCCATCCTTGGAAGCATCACCATGGAAGCCAATTACGACAATCAGCAAAAACTCAAATGGGAGAACAAATTGGAGATGAAGTTGGGGTTCCTCACTTCGAAGAGCGACAGCATACACTCATTCAAGTCGAATGAAGACCTCCTGCGCTTTACCAGCAAACTGGGACTGCAGGCTACCAAGAATTGGTATTACACCCTTCAGGTGCTGGCCTACACACAGTTCTACAGAAGTTACAAGAGCAACGACAGAAAGGTTTATTCTGATTTCATGGCGCCTTTCAACCTCAACATCTCTCCCGGTATGGACTACAAGGTGGAGGCTTGGAACAAGAAACTCACCGGCAATATCCATCTGGCACCCATCGCATACAACTTGAAATATGTAGGAAGGGATTGGTTCGACGAAGCACATACCGTATGGTTCCCAACACGTTATGGACTCGATGATAAGAAACACATACTGCATGACTTCGGTTCGCAGTTCACCATTGACCTAAAATGGGCCATCGCTGAGAACATCACTTATCAGACACGTATGTATGGCTTCACTACATACAAGCGCGCTGAATGGGAATGGGAGAACACCTTCACATTCAACTTCAACAAGTACATCTCAACAAAACTGTTCCTCTATCCCAGGTTTGACGACAGCACGCCTCGTGATGATCGCCATGGATACTTCCAGTTCAAGGAGTTCATGTCTTTGGGATTCTCTTACACCTTCTGAAAAACTATATTGAAATGAAGTGTTCCTCACTTTAAGACGGGAAACTTCTGTTTATTATGTGAGCATTATTTGCTAACAAACGTATTTATTTATTCACCGTTAATATATCAAGGGAGCCTGACCATCGGTCAGGCTCCCTTAGCATATTAATCTTCAATCTTCAATTTTCATCATTCTTCCGTCATTTCGCCCTCCACATACAGGCGTGTCATTTCGGTCACTCCGTTGGTACGCACTGTGATGCTCTTCTTGAAATGTCCGGGAATCTTGCCTCTGCCGTCATAGACTACTTCTATTGTGCCCTTCTCACCTGGGCCGACAGGAGTCTTTGTGTATTGAGGTGATGTGCATCCGCAACTCGGCACGGCCTGGTTGATCACCAAGGGGGCGTCGCCTACGTTGGTGAATGTGAAGACACATTTTTGAACGGCATTCTTCTCAGAGAATGTGCCGAAATCGTGAGTCTTTTTGTCGAATTTGATTTCGGCTTGCTTCTGTGCTGACGCATAGGTGAATGCGAGCATCAGCAGCAGGGTGGTCATGATGATTTTACGCATGGTTGTATCGTTTTTTTTAGTTGTTGTTCTGTTCTATCCATGCAAAAATAGTAATTTTAAACGGACATGATTCCGAAAAATACGATTATTGCATTTATTTAACAATTTATCACGTTACAGTGCTATTCAGTTTACCACATAGCCCAAAATGCCTCCGATGTAGTGGGGACTTGCTTCATGCGTCCGTATGTCGTGAAATAATGCCCTATGGCATACCTTACAAATTTGCCCTGAATTTCTTCAGTATGTCGCATTTCGTCACATAACTGGGAAGGCGGTTCTTGTTCTTGGTGTATTGATGGAGGTTGAACAGATTGGCGTATTGCTTGCTGTCTTTGTATATCTCGCCGATTTCAAATTTGTTGGTGCTCCAGTTGAAGGAAATATCGCACCATTCGTCTATGGGGATGTAGGCAAGAGCGTAGAGGCTGTTCAGTTTCAGGGTTTCGTTGCTCGACGTTGCACTTTCCTCAAGCAGTTCGAGGGCTTTGCCCATCAGGTTGGCACGGTCCACTCGAATCGTGTCATAGCAACTCTGACCATATTGCGTGAGATACCAGCAGTCGCCCTTGTGTGAGGCTTGGAAGTAGCGCACGGCGATGTCGTAGGCCAGTTGCTTGCGAGCTTCACCTTTCGACTTGGCGTAATTGGACTTCAGAGTGGTTAGGTCGTTGCAGTATTTCAACTTGGGGTTGGAGGTGATGGAGGGGCTGCTATAGTCGTTGATCTTCTGCTTGCCAAACCACCTCGCCTTTGTGAAGTCGCGAACAGTGTAGGGGCTGATGTTTTGTTTCTTGATGAAACTCAGAGGGACGAGACTGAGATACTGTGTAGCTTTCTTCAGGTCGTCGCACGCAAGGTAGGCTGTGCCGATGAGGTCGTTGTAATAGTCTACGTCAACATCGATGTGTTTTTTTACTAGTGCCTCAAAGGAGTTTTGAGCCTTGGACTGGAGGAAATCCTTGTAACTGACAAGGGCGTCGGGAGTCATCTTGTCGATATAGTTGAAATGCTCGCTGCTGTAGTCGAGGTAGTATTCCCATGTGTTCTTGGAGACGAGATTCTGGAATTTGCTGCCATTTACCATCAGCAATAGGGCGGCGGCCATGTTGGGCTGCCCGGCTTTGGTGTAGTGGGGCACAAGGTTTTTGTAAACCAATCTTTCAATCATCGCATAATAGTGGCCTTCTTCCTTGGCCTTTTGTATCAACCAGTTGAACTCGTCGGTGAGCCAGCGGGTGTAGGCTTGGTCAAACTTGCCCGTCTTGACTGATGCGATGAGGCGGATGGCGCGGGCATTGTCCTTCATGCGTTGAGTGCCGTCCGTCTCAACTGCTTTGTTGAGTGTCTTCATCGCCTCGTTGTATTGACCGGTCATATATTGAAGCTCGCCGATGGCGGCCATCCACATCGCGGGAGACTTGGTCTTCTTCTCGTTCACCACTTTTTGGGCGAAACTGATGAAACTGTTGGCATCCTTTTTGAGGGTTGAGGTCGTTTCGAGGATATCTTCGGTCATTTCCCATTGCCACTCGTCATAGAAATCGAGGCGGCCTTGGATGTTGTTTACGAAATCCTGTACTAGATAGTTCATCGTGGGGGATTCAGGGCGTTCGTTGAAGATGGCTTTGATGCCGGCGAGGTTGCGGTGCTTCCTCATGGCCCATTTGATGCTCAGCAAGTCTTCCTGCTCAGCATAGATGTCGCATGCCTCACCACGGCGCCCTTCATGAAGTAGTGCACCGGCATAGATGTTGCGCATCATGTCGCGATAGGGACTGGAAGGCAGCTTGCTGACTTGCTGCTCCCAATGGCTGATGTTGGCTGCATGGTTGCCCAAAACCATGTTGGCGCGCATGTGAAGCAATTCCCATTGAGCCTTCAAACGAGTCCCTTTGTAACTGTTGGCTTTCGTAATCATGGCGTTCAGGTCGGTCTTGCGTTGTGCCAACTCTTCTTTCGTAGGATAATTCCAGGTGTCTCGCAATTCGTCACTGATATCCAAGTATCTGTTGAGTTGCGTGAGATAATTCACCATCTCAGTGTCATTCTTCTTCTTGGCTATCTCCATGATTTCTTCATTATTATACAAGTATTCGGTTACCTTCCCGTTGGTGTAGGTCTTCCAAAACTTGTCAAATTGCTCAGTGAAGAGGCTCTTTTCCTCTTCGCTGTCGTCATACACGCTGAACATATCGCAATTGTAGGTGAAGTCTTCGCCTCCACAGGCCCATGTCTGGCTGCAGAATGCGAGAAGCAAGATGCTAATGATTGTAGATTTTTTCATAATGATAATGATTGATGCGTTGGATGTTGTCTTTGCTGATTTCGAAGAGTATCACCTCGTCGTTCGCACTTGGCTTGATGCGCTGGATGGCTTCCTTGGCCTTTTGGATGGTTTCCAATGCAACTTCGCGGGTGATGATGGTGTCGCCTTCTATCACGGGGAGGTCGTCGCCGTGAAGGATGCCTACGAAATGGCTTTCGCGGAAGAGCAGGTCCCAACTGAATACTGGGTAGGCGGCGCTAAGGGGGAGGTCGTATTTCGACAGATTGGGAAGGTAGGGGGCACAGTCGTCCAAGTCGAGAATGGGGTTCTTGTCTTTGTTGCTGACATCGCCGGTGTTGTACATCATCAGCACGCCATGGTCGACCGGGGGTGGTGCCTCGCCCAACTGGTGAAGACGGATGGTGGCGGAGAGGCGGAGGCCTTTAGCGTGGAGGCTGGAGCGCAGGCGGGAGAGCATATCAAAATAGGATTTGCGGGTGCTGGGGCTCCAGTCGCAGTCGATTTGTATCTCTTTCACATTCAATACGTCGTGGGTCTCGCACATCTGAAGGATGCGCTTCATCAGCAACTGGTCCAGGTTGGAAACGTCTTTCTTCATACAGCCGTTAACGATGAAGACAGTGGGCACCACTTCTATGCTGTCGGGCACCGCGTCGGCAAACCGCAAGGTGGCGTTGGGCATCACCTTGTCATCGTCATCCACCACCACGTCGAAAAAGCGAAGGTATATTTTGTCCACACCATTGCTTTCAAGGAAAGAGGTCAAGGCGGAGTCCGACTCCCAAGTCGTGCTCCAGTAGTAGGCCGACCGTTTCGGGGGCGTGTCATGTCGATGACATCCCGCCACGATGAGGGAAAGGAGGGGGAGAAGCCCCCAAACAATCCTGAAGTCTGCCCGTATGGCCTTTCTCATGCTGCTCTTATGTTTCAACATGCAAACTTACACATTATTTATTATATGTCGGCAAAAGATGACCAAAATATTTTCCACGGGATATAAAAAATGAAAGATGAAAAACAGTTCCAACAAACCGTTTCATCTTTCATCTTCAATTTTGAGTCCACTTTTTGAGTTAAACTCAATTATAAATTATTAATTATAAATTATTAATTATCAACTCCCCCTCAGCCCCCAGGCACTGGGATACACCACCTTCTCGGCTTTTTCCTCCTCGTCGTCAGGGAGATTGCAGAAGAAGTCGATGCCGGTGAGGTGTTCCAACTCGTCGATGCTCACCACGTAGTCGTAGAGGTTGTCTTTGCTGTGGTCTTCGTTCTTGTGTTCCACCCAGAAACCAATGGCTTTGTAGCCTTTCGAATTCTTGCACAGGATGGCCATGAAGAAGTATTTTGGTACAAGCAATCCTTGGTTGGTGGTGGTCAGTATTTGTTCGGGCTTGTCTATCGTGCCGCCTTTGCAGACGTAAAGGGTGTCGCGGAAAGTATTGAGGTTCCAGGTGCTGCTCACGATGTTCTCCATCTTCAGCCAGATGCCCGCGTTGAACACGTTGCGCTGGGGCTGCATGTTGCTCATGTAGAACGTCTGGATGTTGGCATCGCGGCTGTTCAGACGGTCGTAGGAGGGGCAGATGTGACCGTGGTCATAGCCCGAACGATAGTAGGGGTCGCTGCTGAACATGTAGGCGCTGGGGATGTCGGGGTCCCATGGGTATTGGCTTTCACCGTTTCCAGCATACCATCGTGACACGTTCTTTGGACTGTTCTTCTTGTCAAGTGTGTAGCACGACCAGCGTTGGGATTTCTTCTGGCAGTCCCATTCGAGAATGTAGTTCACACCAAAATCATAGGTGGTATGCACAACAACGAGATTGGTGCTGTTGTTTTTGATGTGCGGCATTTCCAACCTTGCGTATTCAGGACGCGTGGTGGGGTTGGCGTTCATGTTCTTGCTCTTCTTGGAATCACCAGAGATGATTTCATCGTCGTCGTCGCTGCCGCACGAAGCAAAGGCCAGTACGGCGAGTAGGGGAAGCAATAGGTGGAGATGTCTCATAGTGTTATGGTATTGATAATGAAAAAAGTGCGACTAAGCGTATATGCAACTACGCTCGGACGCACTTGATGCTATGCTTGCTTATGCACTCGCAATAGGAAGAGGTGAGGCGAACCTTACTTCTTCAGTTTCCCATAGCGGCTCATGAAGCGGTCGACACGACCTGCCGTGTCCACAAGCTTGTTCTTGCCGGTGTAGAATGGGTGCGAGGTGTTTGAAATCTCGATTTTCACCAATGGGTAAGTCTCACCTTCAAATTCCACGGTCTCATTGGTCTTGCATGTGGACTTTGTAAGGAACATATCGCCGTTGGACATATCTTTGAATACGACGGGGCGATAGTTTTCTGGATGGATGCCTTTTTTCATTTCTTATTCGTTACTGTTATGTTAAATATCTCTGTTTCACACTTTGGGCTACAAAGGTACTCATTTTTTCCGCAATGGCAAAATTTTTCCTCCTTTTTTTAACCTTTTTAGTGCAAAATCATATGCCACTCACCACCTTCACGTCGCTCTTCTTCACGAAAAGGTTGTCGTGGGCTGTCGTGAGAATGTAGTATTGCTCGTCTTCCTGATACTCGTCGGCGATGATGGTGCCTTTGCTGACGGTCGTGAAAAGGGGGTGCTTGGAACCGTCTTCCATGCTCTCGCAGTAGATGGGGGTGTTGTCGCGAACAGCTACCAGTTTGTCATGGCCTTGACCACGATACCAGTTCTGGGAGCCTACATATTTGCTGTATGCCCATCCTGTGACATTGCCTACGCTTACCTTGCTCCAACTGCCGCTTTGGCCACGAAGCACTCCAGAACCCAGGCCGTGGGAGAACATGTAGAGCTTGCCTATGACTGGGGCTTTGGTGGTGGGACGCTGCCTCACATTGACGAAACCATCGTCGGAGGTGGCATAGACTACAGTGAACACTTGCTGGGCCCACAGGGTGGCACCCATTGCCAATGCTGCAAAAAATACTAAAAATCGTTTCATGAATATTGATGGCGTTTGTTGTTGGGGGTGGGAGGGGCGTTTACACGACAATGTCGACGTTCCACTCCTTTTCATTTGCAAATATAGTAAGATTTACCGACATGGACAAAATATTCTTGATTTTTTTGAGATCCATTTTCACCGTTTCCTCAATTGCCAGAAGGCGACGGCTGCCGCTGCTGCCACGTTGAGGGAGTCCACATGGTGCGACATCGGGATGCGCACCACATAGTCGGCCTCGGCGATGGTCTCATGGGGGAGCCCGTCGCCCTCCGTGCCCATCACGATGGCAAGGCGAGGTTCCGACATCAGCCCGGGATGGTTGATGGGGACCGACTGGTCGGTGAGTGCCATGGCTGCTGTACGGAATCCCAGGGTGTTCAATTCGTCAAGACCCTGTTCCATCCATGTCCACGGCACTAGGAACACCGATCCCATCGACACCCGCACGGCACGACGGTTGAGTGGGTCGCAGGAGTCGGGGGTGAGCACTACGCCATCGATACCCAGTGCCGCAGCGGAACGGAAGATGGCGCCGATGTTGGTCGTGTCCACTACGCCGTCGATGACTACGATGCGGCTGGCGTTGCGACACACTTCCTCCAGACTGGGTGGGGTGGGGCGGCGGAAGGCGCATAGCACACCACGGGTGAGGGTGTAACCGGTGAGTTTCGCCAACAGGTCGCGGTCGCCGGTATATACGGGGATGTCGCCGCAGCGGTCGATGATTGACGACGCGTCGCCGGTGATGTGGCGGCGCTCGCAGAGCAGAGACAAGGGGGTGTGCCCCATGTCGAGGGCTACCTGAATCACTTTCGGGCTTTCCGCGATGAAAATGCCGTCACGGGGAGACAGACGGTTGCGCAATTGTGCTTCGGTGAGGCGGGAGAACACTTCCACGCCGGGTTCCGACAAACTGTTGATTTCTATCACTGACATGGCTTCGTTGCTTATGGGATTGGGACATTTTCCACCATCTCACGACCCGCCTTTGTCATATAGGGCAATGCCACGCTGTAGGGGATGGTGGCCACCGGGTCGCCCATCTCAAAGGGGCAGATGTCGTAGATGGAGTAGTGGTAGCGCACACCGTCGCGCACCAGGAAGGGGGGGAAGGTGGGCAGGGGCATCTCGCCAAGGTCGATGGTGCATATCGCCTGCAACTCCTCGTCGCTGCTCACCTTGAAATATTCCCTCATGCCAGAGAGAATATGGGCATAGAGCGCCTCGTCCATCCTCTCGATGAGGTCGTTGCCGAATCGATGGCCGTCGCGAAGACGGAAGGTCACACCGTAGTCGGAATACTCTCCGTGGGCGCCATGGGTGATGTAGGAATAGCGATATACCTCGAAAGTGACAAAACGGCTCGTCTGGCACAACTTCCTTATCTCGATGCCTTCCTCGGGGGCGTTGGCGCGACTCACTTGGGCGATACCCATCTGTTCTAGTGTCTTGGCGAGATGTTCTTGACGGTCAGCACAATAGGCACGGACAAGGTCTTCGGGGGAGTCGCTCTTGCTCTCGCCTCCATCCTCAAACAGTGTGGACTTCACAAAAGACTTCAAGGCCTCGACCACTTCGTGAGGGCCTGATACAGGATAGTCGATGAAAACGTCGCATGTGCCGTGCTCGCTACGGAGGGAGTATTTGAAAGAATCGGTGACCAATGGCTCGTGCTCTGCTGACACGCCTTCTTTCACCCCCTCTTCCTTCGATGGGGAGGGCTTGCCGCCACCGCATCCACAGGTGAGCAGCAACAACGTCAATAACAGGAGACATGACACTTGGCGCATCTTTTTTTTGCAAATGTAGTCATTTTATGCGTATTTTTGCCTCTTGAGAAAAAGATTTTGCTCTTATATCGACAAAAGATGGAACAAAAACACTCGTTATGAATTTTTTTTGTCAAATTGTTGCGAATGTCATTTCTTTTGCGTATTTTTACACCCAAATAGAGGAGATATGCTTATGAAACGCTTTCAAATCATATTAACCACATTGCTGATGGGGCTTTTCATACTTCCGGGAAGCATGGAGGCCCAGGAGTTGCGCTTCTCTATCAGTGGAGTGGTGCGCGACGCCAACAACAATCATCGACTTCCACAGGTCAGCATCACGACGATGGATGGAAACGAGGCGACGGTCACAAACGCCGACGGACATTTCACTCTCAAAACAGAGAAAAAGCCTTCTTGCTTGTTCGTCTCTTGCCTCGGATACGATGCGCAAAGGGTTGTTCTTGGAGACGATACAAACAAGGAACTCAAAATACGTCTCAAACCAGGAGCGGTGACTCTCGATGAACTCATCGTCAATGCTGTCAACCCTCGAGACATCGTCAATGCCGCATTGTCGAAGATGCGTGACAACTATTCTCATGACAACCAACTGCTCAGATGCTTCTATCGCGAAACTACTCAAAAGGGCAGGAGATACATTTATGTCGCAGAAGCCGTGGCCGACCTGTATAAAACAGGATACCAGAAAGTGGTGGGTACCGACCGTATCGCCATCAGGAAAGGTAGAAAACTCGTCAACACCCACAAGGCCGACACGCTCGGGGCGAAAATACAGGGGGGACCAACACTTGCCATAGAACTCGACTTGGTGAAAAAGACGGAGGTGTTCCTCAGTTACGAGGAGATGAACTACTATGAACTATATATGGAAGTGCCTGCGTCGATAGATGACAGGCCCCAGTTCGTCATCTCTTTCAAACCCAATACCATCACAGACCACGTGCTTTATTACGGAAAAATGTACATCGACCGTCAGACTATGGCTTTCACAAGGGTTGAACTTTCACTCGACATGTCTGACACTGAAAGGGCTACTCAATGCATGCTGGTCAGAAAACCGGCGGGAGTGAGATTCAAACCAAGGGAACTCACCACTGTCGTCACTTATCGATTTGATGGAGAGACGTGCAGGATGCATTACTTGCACAGCGATGTCAAGTTCAATTGCGACTGGAAAAAGAAACTCTTTTCCGCTCCTTTCCATGTAGAGGCGGAGATGGTGGTGACAGACTTGGTGGAGAATGATTCTAAACCAATCGCTTTGGCGGAAACATTCCATTCTAAAGACTCCTTCTTCGACAAGGTCACCGTTTTCTACGACCCCGACTTCTGGCAAGACTACAACATCATCCTGCCCTCAGAGTCCTTGGAACAAGCCATTGAAAAATTGAAAAAGAAAAAGTGAGTCTACTTTAAAATTTTTTCTCCTGATTCCTTTGCCCATTCAGGGTAATTGATTAACTTTGCAACTTGAAGGTTCCACATAAGGCTCCCCTAAGCCTCTGAGGCGTGGCTTAGGCCATTACCTCTTTTTTGCAAAGATTGCATTGTGACAGTGATCACTCATATTTATATTAGGACATGGGGGGTGTGGAACCTTTTTCAATTTTAGCTTCGCTGATTTTTGTCGCGACTCGGCAGAGTTCAAGCAAGCTTGACTCTGCTCTCGCT
>JAFWSS010000255.1 GCA_017524385.1 Prevotella sp. | reverse complement strand
TCTTGAAGTCCGCGCCGAAGGTGAGGTAAATGCCGTACTGGAATTTGTACTGGTTGATCCGGATGTTGTAGAGCGATGTCAGCAGGAAGATGCAGTCGAGGGCCGTGGAAGTTCGGCGGCCTTCCAGGATTGATTGTGAAGATTTCCGATGCCAAGAAAGAATACGACTTCGAGCTGGTGAAACTGGAACGGGTGCAACGCCCCATATTACAATGGAACTTCTCGGGGTTCAAAAAGGTGACGCGGGAACAAATGCTGAAACTTCAGAAGAGAATCAACGTGAACTGGGTAAGGGTATTGACATCAGAAGCGGGACCAGAATTCAAAGACCATCCATACAGTCCGATGGAACTGACGGAGCAGTGAGAGCAGAGCAGTGCTTGCACTGACTCTGCCGAATCGCGACGGAAGAAGACGAAAGGTCAATTAAAGTGAAATATTTATGGGCAATCGTTTGATCACCATCATTCTCACCTTTGTCGCCATTTCCGCAATGGGGCAGGGTTCAGGCGTGGTGCTGCAAGGCGGCGTGCAGGACGGCTTCCTGGAGCGCGGCCTCTTCGGCTGCAAGGTCACGCTGATGCGCGATGACAGCACGATGGTGGAGTGCTATCCGCAAGTCCATGAGATTGGAAGCGATTCCATTCACGTATCCACCATATATTACATCGGCATGTCTAGAAAGCCCGGCAACTACCTGGTGCGGGTGCAGAAGGATGGCTATGAGGACGGCTGGGCGAAGGTGAACATCCCCGAAGGATACAAGGACAATACGCTCAAGGTGCCGATGATTAACATGCGTAAGTCTATTATGAAGACCATCGGTTTGGACGAGGTGGTGGTGAAGGCCACGCGCATCAAGGTGAAGATGCGCGGTGACACGCTGGTCTATGACGCCACGGCTTTCCAACTGCCCGAAGGTTCGATGCTGCAGCACTTGATAGAGCAACTGCCCGGCGCACGAATGACGGATGCGGGCGAGATATTCATCAACGGCAGGAAGATAGACGAACTGACACTCAACTCCAGGTCGCTCTTTAGGGGCAACAAAAAGGTGCTGATGGAAAACCTGCCGTACTTCACGGTGAAAGAACTGAAAGTGTATGAAAGGCAGTCGTTGCAAGCAGCCATAAGGGGCATCAAGGACGAGCATCCCGAGTATGTGATGGACGTGAACCTGAAAGACGAATATGCACTGACCTCGATAGCCAACGTGGAGGCGGCTAGCGGCACACACGACAGATATCAGACAAGGGCGTTCGGGCTGATGCTGACCAAGACATTGACGATGGGAGCCTTCGGCAACCTGAACAACATCAACGACATCACCCGCGCCATCGCGCAAGGATGGCACGAAGGACAGGGCCTTGTCTTGGGCAACCAGAACAAGCCTTCGACACGCAAGGCGGCGGGCGCGAGCTTCGACTACCAATCCACGAAGAAATGGTCCGGCTTCCCGGTCCTGCATGAAATCTTGGAAATCTCATTCGACCACTTCAACGACCTCGACGAATCGGGCTCCTATCAAGAGCGCTTCCTGCCCACCGGGACGGCATTCGCACAAAGCACACACACTGCAAGGAACAAAATCACTGCGTTCCAAGTGCGCAATGAGTTCCGTTGGGCGCCGTGGATTCCCGACAGCAGGATATATCTTTTTTATAAAGAGACAGACAACAGCACGCTGGGCAACCTGCGGCAATGGGACGACGAGCAGACTACGGCCACCCAGAAGACAGAAGGCCTCGGCAAGACGAAACAATATGGACTGAGTTGGGCAAATGCCAGGTTTACCATCTGCAAGGCCGTCAGTGGCATCATAGACGGGTGGTGGTCACGTATCGAACGCGAGGGATTCAGTCGCCAGCACTCCACGTCTGTGACAACGGAGACCGATCATTTCCGCCATGAGTTCCAAGACGCCTACACCATGGATTACAAGTTCGAGCCTTCGGTAAAATACGACTGTATGTTGTGGAAGAACCTAAAATTATACCTTACGGAACGGTACATGGTGAGCGGAACCAACAGCAGCGATCCACTTTACACGCTGCACAATCTCCCAGGATGGGGACTCCGAGACAGTACCGCCATTGACCTGCTGCCATCAAACCGTGAAATGCTGCGTTCCGTGTACGATGCAGAGAACAGCACCTACAGCCGACTGAGGAAGCAGGAGAACGAGTTCACCGTGACCCTGAATTTGAACAGGACCGGGCACTTCCCGTTGGATGTGTCGCTGAGCCTGCCCTTCCATGTGCAACACGAGCGGCTCGATTACCAACGCGGCAGAATCGACACCCTCGCCCATCACAACATGTTCGTGCTGAATCCCTCGATTAACCTGAGACACAACGCATGGACGCTGAGCATGGGCATGACGTCTTCATCGCCAGGGCTGATGAACCTGATGCCCTACCGTGATGCCCGAAACGCACTCCGAATCACCGAGGGCAACCCTTCGCTGAAGGACAACCGCCGCATCAACGCAAGCATGATGTGGCAAGCCAGGCTGAAAACCAGACAAACGGGTGTCACCGCCGCCAGACTCACGTCAAGCTACACCTATCACATCCGATCAGTGGCCCAGGGATTCACCTACAACGAACAAACCGGTGCCTACACATACCGACCGGAGAACGTGGAGGGCAACTGGTCGTGGAACACCTCTTACAACACCACGCTCTCGCTCAAGAAAAACCAGCTATGGTGGGTGGAGAGCGGCACGGGCTGCAATGTGTGGCATTCGGTGGACTATGCCTCGGTCGCCGACATGACCGACGCCCTGCTCAACAAGGTGGAGACCGTGAATCTCCACGAGGAGTTGAAAATGAGTTACAAGGCGAAGAACACGAAGGTGGGCATGAGCGGCAACCTGCAGTGGCGTCGTACTTGGGGGCACCGCACCTCGTTCAGCAACATCAGCGCCTTCGACTTCCGCTATGGGCTGAACGCCATGCAGGCCATCCCGGCATGGAACACCACATTCAACATGGATGCCATGATGCTGAGCCG
Organism: Prevotella sp.; assembly: GCA_017524385.1. Classification (GTDB taxonomy): domain Bacteria; phylum Bacteroidota; class Bacteroidia; order Bacteroidales; family Bacteroidaceae; genus Prevotella. The sequence continues at coordinate 491 of JAFWSS010000255.1, read as the reverse complement.
GCGTGGATATGCCAGTGACGTGATGAACAAGGACGAGTTCGTCGTCAACGCCTCGGTCACCCAGACCATACTGCACGGCAAGGTCAAACTTACGCTTGAAGGCCACGACATATTCAACCAACTATCAAACACCACCTATGAAGTGAACGCCCAAGGGCGGACGGAGACATGGTATCGCATCATCCCCAACTACGTCATGCTCCGCGTGGCATGGCAGTTTAATAGGAGTCCAAAGAAATAAATAACCCCATAAAAACATTTATCAACATGCAAAAGATTTTAGTGGCCATGATGATCCTCGCGCTGACGGTAGCAGCACAGGCTCAGAACGATAGCATAGACCAATGCCAGTTTGTGGTGGTTTATAACTTTGTGACGAATACAACGGACAGAAACAGCAATGCCGTGAAGGACTCTGTGCAGTTGGCGGTGGTGGTGGGAAGCCATGTTGCGAAGTGCATGGAGTATAACCGCACAATGCTAGAGGACTT
>JAFWSS010000254.1 GCA_017524385.1 Prevotella sp. | reverse complement strand
TTCTGCTCTGTAAGCTGTGCCTTCTGCTCTGTAAGCTGTGCCTTCTGCTCTGTAAGCTGTGCCTTCTGCTCTGTAAGCTGTGCCTTCTGCTCTGTAAGCTGTGCCTTCTGCTCTGTAAGCTGTGCCTTCTGCTCTGCTAATTGACGCTCTCTCAAGAGAATCTCTGTGTCGCGCTTCTCAATGGCAGAAAAATACTCGTCCTCAACATTCATCTTGTGTCGCATATCGGCATCGGCGGCGGCCATGGTAAGACGGTGCAAGATACGGGTCATGTCGGCATCGCCGTCGTAGGCATTGTCGTCGAACTTCAGCACACGGCTGTCGTTCTCGTCCTTGCGTGATTGGTCGAAGATGCTCAAAACCATGTCGAGACGGTTGTTCACTTGACCATGAAGGCGGGGAATTTGCACGATGATGCTATCGTGTGTAAGGCCGTCGACAAAGGGGTTGGGCAAGCCTTTCGTCACCACTTGGTTGTCATAGCTGAAGGCTTTATGACTGACGTAAAGCACGGGCTCCTCGATATCACCCACTTTATGTCCTAGGAGATATACAGCAACCATTGGCAGGGCTTTGCCATCGGCCTTGATGTTCTTTGGATTTGAGTAATGTACTCCAAGGTATTGGCGGAATCGTAATGTTTCTGTTTCCAACCATGTTTTTTGCAACTCTATCAGTAACAGACTCTCCTTGCCTTCTGCATCACGGATGGTGGCACCAAAATCGATTCGGAAGACTGTCAGTGAGTCGTGGTTGTCGTTCGTGTACTCATGAGGTCTTATTTCCACGGCAACAACATCTTTCTTCAGCAAAGCCGAAAGGATGGTGCGGGCTATGCGTTCGTCTTCCATCAAGTATTTGAATACGGTGTCGTATACAGGATTGGCTATCTTCATAGTTTTGTCTTTTTTGCAAAGATACATAAAAAACTGAAATAATGTGACCCAATACTCATTTTTTTTCATTATTTTTGCACCCTCAAAAAAGAAATGTATATTTAGAGGGTTGATATGGAAAAGAATATGAAAAATCAGAAGGAAAAAAGGGAAAACACCCAACCTTTGAAAAACGAGGGGGCTAAAAGTGCCAAGAAATTCAATTTGAAAAGACTGATGTACATCGCTGTCACAGTCGTGGGCGTGGGCGTGCTTGGATGGCTCGCTCTGATGCTTTTTGGCAACAATTACAAAAGCAATGCCATGAAAATGAAAATCAACGCTACGGTGGCTTCAAGGCTTGCCGGCGTGATGCTCAAAGACTATCAGGAAAACTGGCTCAGCGCCGAGACAGAGAAATTGGCTAGAAATGCTGACGGTGTGATGGTTTCCACCGATGACATCAAGCAAGTCATTGCTTGGAGGCAGGAATTCTTTCAAAAAAACGGCTGCGGACCCGCATTGGATAAATTAGTGGCTGAGATGGAAAGCAGTTTTTCTGACATGGGGCTCACACCTGCCAAATATCGTGACTCAAAAGAGACTTTCAAAGTGCTGCTCGACCAGGTGAAGGGACTTGCCAACCTTGTCAAACAGCCGGGGGACTCCATTGAGGGGATGGCCAACAAATGGGCCGCTTTCCAAGATGACATCGCAAAAAACATCGATGCCACCGATTTCGAATTCTATATGCCTGATGAAGAGGTAAAGGCGAAAATTGAAGAGGTGGCTGCACTGTCATCCGACAAAGACATGGCTTCAAAACTGCTAACCGAGGTGAGAAGCAATGCTGCTGGAATTGCCAATATGATGAAATACAGGAGGATGGGATTCGAGGAACTACCTAAAGGAAAAGGCGTCCTATACCATGTGCTGACCAAGGGTAAAGGCTCAAAACCAAAAGATGATAGCAATGTGAAACTACACTATGAGGGAAAACTCATGGATGGCACCGTCTTCGACAGTTCTTACCAACATGGTGAACCAGTCGTCATGCAACCCAAACAAACCGTGCCTGGATTCAGGAATGCGCTCACAAGCATGCCTGTTGGCTCAAAATGGGAAATATACATCCCCAACGACCAGGCTTATGGACCAAGGGGGATGGGGTCGCTCATAAAACCCTATTCCGACCTCTTCTTCACCATAGAGACCATCGCTATCGAGAAATAGCAAAAGAGACCCTGGAAAGGGTCTCTTTTGCATTTCACTAGTTTCCGCTTGACTTGTAGCGTCTCTAGTATTCTTGGTGTTGCTGGGATTCCAGGCATTTCCGAGGTTCTAAAGTCCCAGGACAATGTTCACGATATTTGTCACATCGGCCACGGTGATGGAGCCGTCCTTGGTCACGTCGCCTAATTGCCAGTAGAATGTGTCAACACTTTTGCCAAGGACGCGGTCGACTTCAAGCGTGACGTCTATCACGGATACTTCGCCGTCGAGGTTCACATCACCCAACTTTCCTTCTTCAACCTTGATGGTGAACGAACTGTCTTCCAAGCTGGCCGTGCTGCCATCGGCGTAGGTGATGGTGCCTGAATAGATTCTTCCGGTGTATTCGCCTTCTTCCACTCCTTCCGCTACCAAGAACAAAAGGCTCAACACGTCGCCCTCATTCCCTGTCAATACATTACTGCCGTTCTCCACCGTGATGTTGTAGCCACTCACATGGCTTCCGCTCATGGTCAGCGTGGTGCCGGTTGAAGAATGGCGGTTGGTGAATTGGTAGGCCGGAGACCCATTGTCATTTGTCTTCAAACTTATGCCGTAGGGAAGTTGAAGCATGAAGGAATAGCCGCTCACATTGGTCTGAGCATTGTTCAAGTTCACCTCTACACTGGAAATAGCACCGCGGAATGCATGGTCAACATGGGCGAAGGCCATCTCATTGATGGGACGGATGTCGCTGAACTGATTCCATTCATCACTGTTCTTGTAAGAGTCGATGGTGCTCGACGGGACATAGAGGGGGATGTCGTAGGTGCTTGTTGAAAACGTTTCAGAGGTGCACACGGGAGGATTCATCGCGTAACAAGTGATTTTTCCCAGCATGGTGCAGGTGATGAAGGCGTTCTTCCCTATGCGGAGCATGGAGTTGGGAAGGGTCAGCGTGGTCAGGCTGGAGCAGTTGGCAAATGCTGAGTTGCCTATCTCCGTTAAAGATAAAGGAAAAAGGACTTCCCGCAGGTAACGGCACATGAAGAAGGCATAACTGTCGATTTTCTTCACTGTCGAGGGTACTTCATAGACACCTTGCTTTTGTGCTGGACAGCAGATGAGTCGCTCCTTGTTCTTGTCAAACAATACACCGTCCTCGCTGCAGAAACTGGTGTTCTCTGAAGGAATAGTGATGGCTTGAAGCATGGAGCATCCCCTGAAAGAGGCTGCACCAAGGTTCTGAAGGCTGACAGGAAGGTTGATCGAGGTCAACTTGTTGCTACTTTCAAAGACACGGTCGCCCATCGTCTGAACTGAAGAGGGAAGTTCTATGGTCTGCAACTTCACGCAAGAACTGAGGGCATAGGAACCGATGCTGGTCACTTGTCCCTGGATTTGGAGGTTGATAAGGTTCTGGCAATAGTAGAAAGCGTAGTCGCCTATCGATGTCACTGACGAGGGGATGGTCAAGTGCTTGATGGAACTACAACCCCTGAAAACGCTGTTCTCAAGTCGGGTGATGCCATCGGGGATGTTCACTTCTGTCAGAAGGATGCAGGCGCGGAATGCGCCCTCGCCCATATGCTGCACCGTAGGGGGGACGGTGATGGAAGTGAGTTTTGAACAACCATAGAAAGCACATCTGGCAATCTCTGTGACGGAGGAGGGGATTTCAAAACTGCCTGTCTTGCCACCGGGACAGGAGATGAGGATGTTTTTCGACTTGTTGAACAAGGCACCATTCTCTGAACTATAAGTGGGGTTTCCTTCTGCAACGGTTATGGTGGTCAACTTGTTGCATGAGGTGAAGGGCATGGTGCCCAAGTTGGTCAGAGTGGAGGGAAGGGAGATGCTTGTCATCTTCGTGGAGTTGGAGAATGTCCCTTCATAAGCACTCGTGACTTGATAGGATGCACCGTTGTGGGTGATGGTTTCTGGAATTACCACGTCGCCATCATAGCCGTTGTTCAAACCGATGATCACTACGCCGCTGGAACCCTCGTCGAAATGGTTGGGGAGCACCATTGCGGTTCCATTGGAATAGAGCCTGTAGTTGATGCTGTTGACTTGGATGTCTTCGGCATGGGCTGGCAGGGAAAGAACCATGCACAGCATGAGTGTTTGATATATTTTTCTCATATCGTGTTTTTTAAGGTGATTTGTCTATTAAACCTTGTGACTGATGAAATCGTTCTTGTCTGCATATTCATAGCGCATGCGAGTGAGTAAGGTGTGGCGAAGCAAGCCTAGTTCGAGGGGAACAACGCGCCATGACGCCAAACCTGTCTGGAATTGCTTGAAGGCCTTCTTGCCGTATAGGGTTCGGAGTGTCACGGTGATGAGGAGGGCGGCAACGGAGACGCCTAGAAGCAACCAGTTCTTGGTGAGGCCGGACCAGACGCCGATGCCGATTTCGGCAAGGTAGTTCAGGTTCATCAATAGTTGGTCGACGAACCTGGTGATGCGGACGCTGGCACCACCTTCCAAGTGCTTGCCTACTTCGTGGTGATACACCTGGCGGTTTTGCCAAGACTTCGGGTGGATGGGGGGCTCCCATAGCCAGGTGGAAGGAGATGTGGCTACAACAGTGCTGCCATCCCTCCCATATTTGTTTACAAGGAAGTCATACTCACCAATGGAATATTTCAGGTATTCCAAAAAGCCTTGTCGCTCCAGGAAGTCACTCTTGCGGAATGACACGTGAAGGCTGTTGGTGCGGTACGCTGTGCCGCTCTGGGCATCACGCAAGAGGTAAAGGGCGGTGTGTAGTTGCTCGAAACGATGGTAGGCTTTCGCTTCTGTCGTGTAGTTGGAATATCCAAGCACCATGTGGCTGCTGTGGGTGAAATGGCTGGCAAGAGAGGATAGCCAGTGGTTGTCGGCTGGCTTGCATCGAGGGTCGGTGAGGACGATCCACTCGTTCTTCGCCGCTTTCACACCAAGGGTGATGGCCAACTTGTTCTTGCTCATATAGCGGGAAGTCTCGGGTACGAAAGTATGGTAGAGAAGAGGAGATGAGTCGTAACGTTTCAGGACGTTCTCCGTGTCCAAGTCGGCTTTCTCTGCAACCACCACCACTTCGTAACCGGGAGGATAGTCCTGCGTGAGGTAGAGCGGCAGATGCTCGTCGAGTGCTTCGTGGTCGCCGCTGGATATCAACAGGATGGTGACGCTTGGAGGATTGGTGGCGTTAGGGGACTCAGTCTTCCTCAGTCGTCTGAAGAAGGGGCTCATCATCGGCGTGAGCAGTGCTGACAGCAGCAACACACCCGACACGACGAGCGTGAGAAGGTCGATGTGGATGTCGATCATAGGTCTTCGGTGATGTAGCCTTTGGGGAGTTCGCGGCAGTTGTAATGCGATGCCATGGTTTCACCATAAGCACCGGCAGAACGGATGGCGACTAGGTCGCCGCGACGAGTGAGGTTCATGTCTACCGACTTGCCAAAGACATCGCTCGACTCGCAGATGGGACCCACAACATCGTAGGTCTGGCTGGGACCGTCGCTGCTGATGTTCTCTATCTTGTGAAAGGCCTGGTAAAGTGCGGGGCGGATGAGGTCGGACATTCCGGCATCGACGATGGCGAATTGTTTCGTGGCGCCTTGTTTTACATAGAGGGTGCGCGTGACAAGCGTGCCGCACTGGGCCACTATGGCACGACCCAACTCGAAATGCAGTGTCTGGCCGGGACGCAGTTTCAACAAGCGGGCGTAGGTGTCGAAATAACCCTTGAAATCAGGAATCGGGACGCGGTCGGGATGCGTGTACTCTATGCCCAAACCACCACCAACATTGATGTCTGTCACACGTATGTTGCTCAAGTCCAACTGCTTCTGAAGGTCGTTGATGCGGTTGCAAAGGGCAGCGAAGTCGCCCATGTTGAGAATTTGAGAACCAATGTGGAAATGGAGGCCTATAAACTCCACGTTCGACATTGACCCACAAATCTCTATCACACTCTCCATGTCGCGCATGGCGATGCCGAACTTGTTTTCTGCTAGGCCGGTGGTGATTTTAGAGTGGGTGTGGGCGCCTATGTCGGGATTGATGCGAAAGGCTACACGGGCCTTCTTGCCGCGAAGGCCGGCCAACTCGTTGATGATTTCAAGTTCGGCCAGACTCTCCACGTTGAAGCAGAAAATGCCCTTGTCCAAACCAAGGTTGATTTCCCAGTCGGCTTTCCCCACTCCGGCATACACAATCTTGCGGGCTGGGAAACCGGCGGCCAAACAGGCCTTGATTTCGCCACCGCTCACGCAGTCGGCACCCAAGCCGGCCTGGGCGATTACGTTTAACACCTTTGGGTTGGCATTGGCCTTGATGGCGTAATGCACCTGGAAACCTTCGTGCTTCGCCGTCTCTGTTTGGATGGCACGAAGAGTGGTTCGCAACAAGTCGGTGTCGTAATAATAGAACGGGGTGTCTATCGTTTCGAACTTGTCTGTGGGGAATTTTCCTCTCATGACCTCTGTTAGTTGAACAGTTTCGCACTTAGGTTGCGCAAGGCTCGCTCCTTGTCCTGTTCCTTCACCAGGAAGGAGATGTTGTAGTTGGAACCACCATAGGAAATCATCCTTACGGGGATGTCTTTCATCGCATCGGTGGCAAGGGTCTCAAAACCTAGGTTGCTCCAGTCCAAGTCGCCTACTACGCAGATGATGCACATATGGGTGTCGACAGTCACTGTACCATATTTCTTCAATTCGTTCACAATGGAACTGAGGTGCATGTCGTTGTCGATGGTCACGGAGACACCGACTTCCGAGGTGCAGACCATGTCGATGGGGGTCTGGTAACTCTCGAAGATTTCGAACACCTTGCGCAAGAAACCGGTGGCGAGCAACATGCGTGAACTCTTCACCTTGATGGCGATGATGTTGTCCTTGGCGGCCACGGCCTTCATCTGGCCACGCATGGTCACGTTGTCGACAATGGTGCCTTCGGCGTCGGGCTCCATCGTGTTGAGAAGCCTGACGGGGATGCCGGCATACTTGGCGGGTTGGATGCAAGTGGGGTGGAGGATCTTGGCACCGAAGTAGGCCAACTCGGCTGCCTCCTCGAAGTTCAACTGGTGAACGGCTTTGGTGCCATCCACAACCCGGGGGTCGTTGTTGTGCATGCCGTCGATGTCGGTCCATATCTGAATCTCTTCTGCCTCGAGGGCGGCACCTACCAGACTGGCGGTATAGTCGGAACCGCCACGCTGGAGATTGTCCACCTCGCCATAGGCGTTGCGGCAGATGAAACCTTGAGTCACATAGACTTGATGACCCTCGTTCTCTGACATCAGGGCGCTCAATTTCTCCTTGATGTGCTGGGTGTCGGGCTCTGCGTTCTTGTCTGTGCGCATGAAATCGAGGGCGGAAAGCAGGACGGCGTCGATGCCTGCTTCGTGCATGTAGTTCACCATCATGTTGGTGCTGATGACCTCGCCTTGTGCTACAATGCTCTTCTCTTCAAAACTGGTGAAGAGGTCTTTCGTGAATGAACGCAGGTAGTTGAATTCCTCTATAAGAAACTGGCGGGTTTTCTCACGCCATTCTTCTGTGATGTAGAGAGATTCCACGTGTTGGAGATAACGCGCCTCAAGTGCATTGATGACTTCGTTGGCGCTGTCGGGATTCTTCATGTAAAGGTAATTGGAAATCTCTACTAGCGTGTTTGTGGTGCCTGCCATCGCTGAGAGTACGACAAAGGTTGGCGAACCGCCACGTGTGATGAGTGAACTCACCGATTTCATTCGCTCGGGGGTGCCGACGGAGGTGCCGCCGAATTTCATTACTATCATCTCGTTATCGTTTTGTTGTTAATCTTCTGGTTCATGGGTCTCAATCTTGGGCGTCTTCCGACAGGTCCATCTGGCGGTACTCGTGAGTGACGTCTTTCACCTCGCCGTCCTTGCAGCGAAAAACAGTGCCGGGGAAGACGTCGAGCAACTGGATGTTATGGGTGGACATCACCACGGCGGTGCCGTCTTTGCTGATTTGCTTGAGAAGGCCAACGATATGTTTCGCTGTCTCGAAGTCAAGGTTGCCTGTTGGCTCGTCGGCGATGATGATCTTGGGCTTGTTGAGCAGCGCACGGGCGATGGCAATGTGCTGTTGCTCGCCGCCAGACAACTCATGGGGCATCTTCTCTGACTTGTCGGCCATGCCGACGGCTTCCAGGACCGTGTTGATGCGGTCCTTGCGGTCCTTGCGCTTGCTCCAACCCGTGGCGCGGAGCACGAAGTCGAGGTTTTTCTGGACGCTGCGGTCGGGAAGCAGTTGGAAGTCTTGGAAAATGACGCCCATCTCCCTGCGAAGGGCTGGGATGTCTTTGCGTCGGATGGTGTTCACATCACGTCCGAGGACTTCGGCTTTCTCCGGGTTGCTGTGGTCCAGCTCGCAATAGATGGTCTTCAGGAGTGAACTCTTGCCTGCTCCCACCTTACCTATAATATAGACGAAGTCACCTTCATTCACTTGAAAGTCCACGTCTTTCAGCACGATGTTTCCATCTTGCACAATGTTTACTTTTTGATAGTCTATAAGCATCTCTTATGTCATTTCGTGGTTTGTCTTCTCAGTGTTTCTTCCATTGTGGGTCGTGGCGCACACGCAACTCGCTGGCAAGGTCCTCTATCCTCAGTCCCTTGCTGGTGAGAAGCACGATGAGGTGGTAGAGCATGTCGGCTCCTTCATACACCATGCGCTCCTTGCTCCCGTTGGTGGATTCTATCACTAGTTCGAGTGCTTCTTCACCTACTTTCTGGGCCATGCGGTTAAGTCCGTCGCGGAAGAGGCTGGTGGTGTAACTGCCTTCTGGCATTTCTTCATGGCGCTTCTCGATGAAGTCTTGCAACTGGCTGAGGAAGTCGAGAGGACGGCTGTCGTTGCTTTCACCCCAGCATGTGTCGGTGCCGGTGTGGCAGACGGGACCAGTGGGGATGGCCCTGACAAGCAATGTGTCATGGTCGCAGTCGCTCTTGATGTCTATCAGGCGCAGGTTGTTGCCTGAGGTTTCACCCTTTGTCCATAAAGTCTGGCGCGTGCGGCTGTAAAATGTCACCAGGCCCGTCTCAAGGGTCTTTGCCAGTGCCTCTTGGTTCATGTAGCCGAGCATCAGCACTTGGCGGGTGCTGGCGTCTTGGATGATGGCGGGTACAAGGCCGCCGCCTTTCTCGAAGTCTATTTCCATCGTTTTCCTTTCTCTTTTTTTGTTTGTCATTATTCCGTGCCCATGGTTTCCAACCTCACATCGACACCTTCGGAGCGGAGATAGCGTTTCAACTCGGGAATGCTGATTTCTCCGAAGTGAAACACGCTGGCGGCAAGGGCGGCATCTGCTTTTCCCCGGGTGAAGGCTTCAAGGAAATGCCGACGTTCACCGGCGCCACCGCTCGCTATCACGGGGATGGGGAGGATGTCATGTAGTTGGGCAAGTGCTTCGAGGGCGAAGCCTTGCTTCACGCCGTCGTGGTTCATGCTGGTGAACAGGATTTCGCCTGCACCGCGCAAGGCAACTTCCTTTGCCCACTCGAAAAGGTCGCGGTCGGTAGGGATGCGGCCTCCATTGACGTAACACGTCCATTTCCCCTCGTCAAAGCGGGCGTCTATGGCGCAGACACATACCTGCGAACCGAAACGCCTCGCTATCGCGTCAATCAGTTCGGGATGTCGAAGGGCGGCGCTGTTCACGCTCACCTTGTCGGCACCGGCGAGAAGAAGACGTTCCACGTCAGATAATTCGTTCACGCCACCACCAACTGTGAACGGGATGTTGACCTCTGAGGCGACACGCGTCACCATGTCGGTGAAGGTCTTCCTCCCTTCGTGGCTGGCCGTGATGTCGAGAAACACCAGTTCGTCGGCTCCGGCGGCACTGTATGCCTTGCCTAACTCCACTGGGTCGCCGGCATGGCGGAGATTGACGAAATTGGTGCCCTTCACCGTGGTGCCGTCTTTCACGTCGAGGCAGGGTATGATTCTTTTGGCTAATCCCATGGCTATCTAGGTCGCTTATGGTCAAAATATTAAAAATAGTCTCAACTCTCAAATCTCAACTCTCAAATCTTCCGACAAGGTCTTCCTGAGTCTTGCCACATCGATGCGCCCCTCGTAATAGGCTTTGCCGAACACCACGGCTGGGATGCCGCAGCGTTGCAACTGCTCGATGTCCTCGTTGGACGACACACCACCGCTGGCGATGAGGTGGAGCGACGGGTAGGCTCGCATCACTTCGGAGTAAAGTTCGACGGAAGGCCCTGAGAGCATGCCGTCGCGGGAGATGTCGGTGCAGAGCACCTGGGTGACACCTTGGTCCACATAATAGCGAAGGAAAGGGAGCAAAGATTCGCAGCTGTCTTCTTTCCATCCGTTGATGCTCACCTTGCCGTCGCGAACGTCGGCACCGAGGATGATGCGTTCGGGACCATATCGCCTCAGCCAACGGGTGAAGAGGGTGGGGGAGGTGACGGCCACCGAACCGACGGTGACCATGCTGGCTCCGCAGCGGAAGGCCTCCTCGATGTCGGCGTCGGTCTTGATGCCGCCGCCGAAGTCCACCACAAGGCTGGTCGTCTCTGTGATGGAGCGCAGTATGGAGGTGTTGACGATATGGCGTGACTTGGCACCGTCGAGGTCCACCACATGGAGGCGGTGGAAACCCTGATGTTCAAACGCCTTGGCCACAGATGCTGGGTCGGAAGCATAGACGGTCTTCTCGGCATAATCGCCTTTCGCCAGCCTGACACATTGGCCGTCGATGATGTCGATGGCGGGGATGAGTTCTATCATGGGTGAACGGGTGACCATGTTTGGGCGATGTGAAGGAAATTCTCAAGAATCCGCTCTCCCACACGCCCGCTCTTTTCCGGGTGGAACTGAGTGGCATAGAAATTATCCTTGTGGATGGCGGCGCTATAGGGATGGATGTAGTCGGCTGTGGCTATGGTGTGCTCACAGCACGGCACATGGTAACTGTGTACGAAATAGACGTAGTCTCCTTCGGCGATGCCCTCGAAGAGGGGAGTGCTGAGGCCTGTGAGACAGTTCCAACCCATGGCGGGAATCTTTTCCTCGTGACGGGTGGGGATGAAACGGTGCACGTCGATGTCGAAGATGCCAAGGCAGTCGGTGTCGCCTTCTTCGGAATGGCGGCACATCAACTGCTGGCCGATGCAGATGCCTAGGACGGGCTGCGTGAGCGAAATGATCACCTTGTCCAGGCCACGATGGCGGAGATAGTCCATCGCACCGCGGGCCTCGCCCTGTCCGGGGAAAAGCACGCAACAGGAGTGTTGAAGCACTTCCGGATCGTCGGTGAGCAACGGTGTCACACCGAGACGCCTCAGGGCACTCTCAACGGAATAGATGTTTCCGGCGTTGTATTTCACGATTGCTGCTTCCATACCGTCAACTGAAAATGATTGTTTTGTTGTGGTAGGTCAATATCTTGCGCTGGATGTGCTTGGTCACTGCGCGGGAGAGCACGATCTTCTCCAGGTCGCGACCTTTAAGCACCAGGCTTTCTGGAGTGTCCTTGTGAGTGATGCGAACCACGTCTTGCTCGATGATGGGACCGGCGTCCAAATCGGTGGTGACATAGTGGCTGGTGGCACCGATGATTTTCACACCACGCTCCCACGCTTGGTGGTAGGGTTTGGCACCAATGAAGGCGGGGAGGAAAGAGTGGTGGATGTTGATGATATGGTGGGGGTAGGCGGCAATCATGTCCTCTGTCACTATCTGCATGTATCGGGCAAGGACGATGAAGGTCACCTCCTTCTCGCGCAATAGGGCCATTTCCGCTGCCTCCACCTCACGCTTGTTGGAGTGGTCCTTGTTGATGGACCACACATAATAAGGAATGTCGAATTGCTCGGCAACATAACGAAGGTCTTCATGGTTGCTCACAATGCAGGGTATGTCAACCTCCCATTCACCGGCTTTGTAACGCGCCAGAAGGTCGTAAAGGCAGTGGCTCATCTTGCTTACGAAAATCGCCATGCGGGGGCGGATGTCGTTGAAATATAGGCTGAAAGTCATCTGGTAGCGCTGGGCATACAATGTAGAGATGTATTCCTTGATTTTCTCACGAGGGATGAGGAAGTCGTCCAACTCCCATTCAAGACGCATGAAGAATACACCATCCTGGCGATCGACGTATTGGTCGAGATAGACAATGTTGCCTTTGTTGTCGGTGATGAATTTGGTCACTTCAGAGATAATGCCCTGCTGGTCGGGGCAGTGCAGAAGCAATATGGCGGTGGGTCTCATCTTTCTTTCTTCAAAATTTATTGCAAAGGTACGAATAAGAGAGCGAAAGGCAAAATTTTTTTCTGCTTTTCCGAGGTGAACTACTTTCGACGGTGCTTTTTCTACCGTTTCACAACAATTTTTGCTCTAAAAATGACTATTCAACACTATTTGATACTTTCACTCTTTTCGTCCACCTCTCATCCTTTTTTGCAAAATGGGGAGATGTTTGACTGGTTGGCTGCATGGTGTCATGGCAACATATGTGGCATATGAAAAACATGGACGTGTTTTTGTCTATATGTGCCGACTTTTTGTTTGCTATGCACGTTTTGTAAGAAAAAATCATCAGTCTTTTAAAAAAAACATAAAAAAATTTGCATTTTTGAAAATTCGTAATTAAATTTGCAGAACCTAAAAATTTAATACCGACTCATTTATTTAAAAGGATATGGCTAAATACAACATTACAGAAAAAAAAGAGAAAGAGGCTGCTTATAGGAGCCTGGTTAGTCCGAAACTTATGGATGAATTGAAAGACAAAATTCTTGACATCATTCTCATCCAGCAGAAGTATAAGGACAAGGATTATTCTGCGAAACGGTTGGCTGAGGACCTTGGAACAAACACAAGGTACATCTCTGCCGTCGTCAACATGCGTTTCCATATGAATTACACGTCTTTCGTCAACAAATACAGGATTGACGAGGCTATGACGCTTTTGGTGGACAAAAGATACCAAGAACTCAATATGGAAGACATCAGTTCGATGGTCGGGTTCTCCAATAGGCAATCGTTCTACGCTTCTTTCTACAAAATCAATGGAGTGACGCCAAGAGAGTATCGCATGAGGCATTTCGCACAGCATCCATCCATGAAGGAGGCAAAAAAAGAACAAAAAAAAGAGGTAAGGCGTGGGAGAAAACCTGCTGAAAAAAATGTATGATTGTCATCCTTTGGAATTAGGAATGGCAGAATGATTCCAAGGAGCTGATGCGGTAATGATGACGACATCAATCTTATGTAAAATGATTGTATAATGTCGGAAATCCACATCTGCTCCTTGTTTTTTTAGTTAATTTTTTTCCAACCTTCTCATCAACAACAAGGGATGTGCACGATTTGTTTGGAAAAGAAATAGACGGGGTGATTTAACGTTTTTATATACTGTTTACTTGATGAAAGATGACTTTTGCTACGCAGGGGAGCGTTTTGCTGACATACAGATGCTTAGATTCAGGCTTGACGGGTTCGAGAATTTGACCCTCAGGCAGAAGTGTTATGTCTTTTGCCTCGCCGAGGCTACATTGTGGGGGAGAGACATCACATTCGACCAAATGGGAAAATACAACCTGAGAATAAGAAGGTTGATGGAGGCGCTACAAGGGGCTGTGGACTCTTCATCCGACCAAAAGCAGGTCGAGGCGATTAGGGTTTATCTCAAAAGAATATGGTTCTCAAACGGTATTCACCATCATTACGGAGGGGAGAAGTTCGAACCGGGATTCTCTGAGGAGTTCTTGAAAGAGGCGATACGGAGAACAGATACGAAGAAACTGCCCCTGCGAGCAGGACAGGACGTGGAAGGGATGATGGACGAACTGTTACCCATCATCTTCGACCCCGAAGTCATGCCAAGACGAACCAACAAGGCCGACGGTGAAGACCTCGTCGAGACGTCGGCGGTCAACTTCTATGAGGGGGTCACACAGCAGGAGGTGGAGAACTTTTATGCTGCGCTAAAGGATGCTGATGACAAGACTCCGCCTTCTTGGGGGCTCAATAGCAAGTTGGTCAAGGAGAATGGGGTGCTGAATGAGAAGATATGGAGAATGGGGGGGATGTACGACAACGCCATTGGCCATATAGTTGAATGGCTGAAAAAAGCGGCCGAAGTGGCGGAGAACGAGGAGCAAAGGCAACTCATCTACCTACTCGTCGATTACTATGTCTCTGGAGACTTGAGAGACTTCGACAAGTATTCCGTCAAATGGGTGGGAAGCCACCAGGGCGACATCGATTTCATCAATGGATTCATTGAGGTCTATGACGACCCGTTGGCACTCAAGGCTACATGGGAGGGACTCGTGGAATATAAAGACCGAGAGGCAACAAAGCGCACGAGAACCATCAGCGACAATGCACAATGGTTTGAAGACCATTCACCCGTGGATGAGCGGTTCAAGAAAAAAGTGGTGAAAGGGGTCACTGCAAATGTCGTCTGTGCTGCTATGCTTGGAGGAGCGGAATATCCATCAACTGCCATCGGCATCAACCTCCCCAATGCCGACTGGATAAGGGCTGCGCACGGGAGCAAAAGCGTCACTATTGGAAACATCACCGACGCATACGACAAGGCTGCTCATGGTAACGGATTCAAAGAGGAGTTTGTCATCGACAAACCCACGTTGGAGATGATTGAGCGTTATGGAGACCTCACCGACAACTTGCATACCGACCTGCACGAATGTCTCGGCCATGGCAGCGGCCAACTCCTTCCAAATACGAACCCCGATGCCCTGAAGGCTTATGGAAACACCATTGAGGAGGCTAGGGCCGACCTCTTCGGACTTTATTACATGGCCGACCCCAAATTGGTGGAATTGGGACTGTTGCCCGACCAAGAGGCATACAAGGCGCAGTATTACACCTATTTGATGAACGGACTGATGACACAACTCACTCGCATACGTCCGGGAAACAACATCGAGGAAGCTCACATGCGCAACCGGGCACTTATCGCAAGATGGACGGCTGAACATGCTCCCGAGGCGGTCGATTGGGTCCAAAGGGAGGGAAAAACCTATGTCAAAATACTCGATTACGAAAGGCTAAGAGAGGCTTTCGCACATCTGCTGGCCGAAGTGCAGCGCATCAAGAGCGAGGGCGATTTCGAGGCGGCGAGGGAATTGGTGGAACGCTATGCAGTGAAGGTGGACCCAGTGTTGCACAAGGAAATACTCCAAAGGTATGAGAAGTTGAATCTCGCTCCTTACAAGGGATTCCTCAACCCAAGACTCGTGCCAGTATGTGACGAGCAGGGCAATATCAAGGACATCGAGGTGGACTATTCTGAAAGCTACGAGCAACAGATGAGGCGCTATTCCAAAGAATATGCCATGGGGTGACATGAGATATGAATCATCATTATGTGTAAAGACGACAGACTCAAACAAATCAAACAGTCCTTCCGATTGATGATGAACGGGGAGGCATCGCGGTACATGCGTGAGAACGGGGTCAACTACCACCTTAATTGGGGGGTGGCTTTCACCGACCTGAAGAAAATGGCAGAAGAATACGGCAAGGACTACCACCTCGCCATCCAATTATGGAAGGAGAACATCCGGGAATGTAAAATCTTGGCAACACTCATTATGCCCTATGAAAAGATGTCGCCGGAACTGGCTGACCTCTGGATGGAGCAAACCGATACCTTGGAGATTGCGGAGATGCTGGCGCACAACTTGTTGCAACACCTCGATTTCACGCCTGTGCTGGCTTTCGAATGGATTGCATCAAGCTTTCCGCTAAGACAGGTGTGCGGATATCACATCATTTCAGGAAAAATGGCAAGAGGTGAAGAGCCCGACACGCGTGGAATCGCAGAAATCTTGGACCAAGCGGTCGTTGCCATGCACGATGACTCCATTGCCGTACGTCATGCGGCATACAACTGTCTCAATCGACTGGCATCATTAGGCGACGATTACGACAACCTCGTCGAGAAGGCCTTGATTAAGTCTTAGCCATCATAACCATCCACCTCCTGATACTCCCATAATCTCCTAAGACTTCCTGTAATCTACTATCAACTCCTGTCGCTCTCTTTCCCTGCGATGCTTTTGGCGACGACATAGGCCGTCGTCCAGGCGGCTTGGAAATTGAATCCGCCTGTCACTCCATCCACATCGAGCACTTCTCCTGCGAAATACAGGCCGGGGCGTACCTTGCTCTCCAATGTGGAAGAATTCACGCTGCCGAGCGATATGCCGCCACAAGTCACAAATTCGTCGCGGAAAGGGGCGCGACCGGTCAATGCCACCTCGTCGTTGGTCATCACGTTCACTAGACAGTTGAAGGTTTTCTTGCCTATCTCACCCCATCGGAGGGTGGGGCGTTCCACTTTGCCCTTGCTCATCAAGTACTGCCATAGACGATGCGACACACCCATGGGCGCCATGGTGGACAACTGCTTCTGGCGATGAGCGTTCACCATCAAGGACAACGCCTCGCGGGTCTCGCTCCCAGACCTACTCGTCCAATTGATGCTTGCAACACCATGGTAGTCGTGGTCGTGGAGATGACGGGCGGCATGGCTCGAAAGACTCAGAATGGCTGGACCACTCAACCCCCAGTGGGTGACAAGAATGGCTCCTTCGGAACGGTATTTCGTGCCAGGCAGTTGAATGATGCAATTCTCCGCCACGATGCCCATCAAGGCTTTCAGACGCTCGTCGGCGATGCTGAAGGAAAACAAAGAGGGAACGGGGGACTCAATCTTATGACCAAGGTCGCACAACCATTGCAAACCGGTGGAGTGGGGGGAACCGCCTGTGGTCACCACGACATAGTCGAAACCTTCCAACTCATCGATGCTCACGATGCGGTGGCGGGTGTGGACGGTGATGCCTAGACGACGGGCGGCTTGAAGGAAGCAGTCGATGATGGCGTGGGAGTCCTGCGCGGAGGGAAAGACGCAGTGGTCGGGTTGGGTGACCAAAGGAACGCCGTGGCGCTCAAACCAGTCATAGGCGGAGTGGTGGTCGAAAACATTCATTAGACGCTTCATCAGCCTGTGACCGCGGGGGTAAACCTTGCTCAGGTCGCTGACACCTTCAAAGGTGTTGGTGCAGTTGCAGCGACCGCCACCGGAAATTTCCACCTTCGCCAGTACGTGGTTGCCACGCTCGAATATTGACACCTCCAACTCGGGACATATCTCTTTTATGTTGATGGCGGCAAAAAAACCTGCTGCGCCACCGCCAACAACAGCTACAGTTCGTTTATTCATATACTTGCCACGTTCCTGTTTTTTGACTACAAATGTAGCATGTTATTCCCACTTTTGCAAAAAAATCCTTGTCTTTCTTGTTTCTTTTATAGCTCTGCCGCTGCCATCACTTCATCACCGTGTCTCTCAAAAATGAAAAAAATAGGCTATAATGTTGGTGTAATCGTTTTTTTCACTATATTTGCATTTTAAAAAAGTTATTTCGTATCATTTTCAATTATCCACGTGATGAAGTATCTACTGACGTTCCTATTCGTATTGCCGATGATGGCTCTTGCCCAACCCGAGGGCACTCCTCCTTCTGTCCTGTCGAATGGCAATTTGTCGCTCTCCAAATTGAGAAGTTGGACTTATCAGGAAGTAACGGGAGACCTCAACAAGGACGGGGTGCCCGACCTTGTGGTGACGGCCACACCCGACTTCCCTGAATTCATAGAAACAAGGGAAGATGGGTATGAATACAACTACAACCAACCCGTCTTGGCCATCTTCTTTGGCGGCAAGGATGGCAACTTCCAGTGTTTCAAGCAATATGAGAATGTCATCCCAAGACGCACAGACCCCTACAATATGATTGACTGCGACGTCCAGGTCACACCCAAGGGAGTGCTGCAGATCGGGGTGGAATATTTCAGCTCCATGGGGTCGTGGGGCACCAGCAACAGCAGCTACAAGTTCAGATACCAAGATGGAGACTTCTTCCTTATCGGGCAAGACTCGCAGAGCTATATGCGCAACACTGGCGAGGCTGAGAACGTCAGTTTCAACTACCTCACGGGAAAGAAACAGCTTGTCACCTTCAATATGTTTGATGAAAAGGTCAAGAAAAAGGAGAAATGGAGCCGGCTACCAAAGAAACCGCTCAGAAAACTTGGTGCGTGGATGTTGGAGGACGGTGATGAAGGCTTGTAAATCATGTTAAAAAACGTCATTCTGTTTATCATTTGGAAATAATAATGTAATTTTGCACGATTAAACATTTTTGAAGTTATGATTTCTTTCTTATTGAGTCTACTGGCGCTTATAGCAGGCTATTTCGTCTATGGCAAGTTCGTGGAAAAGGTTTTCGGACCTGATGACAGGCCGACACCTGCCGTCGCTATGACCGACGGGGTGGATTATTTGCCGCTTCCCACGTGGAAGGTCTTTATGATACAATTTTTGAATATCGCTGGCACGGGCCCCATCTTCGGAGCCATCATGGGTGCCTGGTATGGGCCGGGGGCGTATATCTGGATTGTCCTGGGATGCATCTTTGCCGGAGCCATGCACGACTTCTTCAGTGGTGTGCTGTCCATCAGGCACGGAGGAGCCAACCTGCCGGAACTCATAGGAACTTATCTTGGCAAGAACGCTAAAGCCGTCATGCTTGTCTTCTCCGTCTTCCTGCTCGTTATGGTGGGAGTCGTGTTTGTGTATAGCCCGGCGTTGCTGCTGCAAAACATAGCGCCTATGGGACTTATCGCGTGGGTCGTGATTATCTTCGTGTATTACATCCTCGCCACCATGCTGCCCATCGACAAGATCATTGGGCGGTTTTATCCCATTTTCGCCTTCTCCTTGCTCTTCATGGCTGCTGCACTGCTCGTGGTGCTGCTCATCAAATGGCCGGGCATTCCCGAACTATGGACAGATATGGCACAAGCCAATCATAACGACCCTGCCTCGCTGTTGGGGGCAGACTCTTTCATTGCAAAGAACCCCGTTTTCCCGTGCCTATTCCTCACCATCGCATGCGGAGCAATCAGTGGGTTCCATGCAACACAAAGCCCGCTCATGGCTCGATGCTTGAAGAGTGAGCGACTGGCAAGGCCCATTTTCTACGGCTCGATGATTACGGAAGGATTGGTGGCACTCATCTGGGCTTCCGTCTCTGCTTATTTCTTCTATTATGGAGGATGGAGAGAGGTGGTGCCGCAGGCGGTCGTTCAACAGTTCAACGAGCAACTCCAGGGAGAATCGCCAAAGACACTCGTGCAGTTCTTCACTGCTCCGGCTGTTGTCCAGTATGTCTGCTCCGGATGGCTCGGGTTGTTTGGTGGCATCCTCGCCGTGCTTGGTGTGGTGGCAGCACCCATCACCTCGGGCGACACCGCTTTCCGCAGTGCAAGGCTCATCATCGCCTCTGCCTTGAAAGTGGAGCAACGCACCATTGTAAAGAGACTCTACATCGCACTGCCCATGTTCGCTGCCTCCATCCTCTTGCTTGTGTGGCAGATGGAAAATCCGGATGGATTCAACACCATATGGCAGTATTTCGGATGGGGCAACCAGACGCTCTCCGTCTTCACCTTGTGGGCCATCACCGTATATCTCGCACGAAACCACAAACCATACGTCATCAGTCTCATACCTGCACTTTTCATGACGACGGTATGCTCCACCTTCATCTTCGTCAGTCCGAATGGGGTGAATGCCATCGAAGGGGTCAACATCCCGTTGTCCATAGGCTACGGACTGGGACTGGCGTGCTGCGTAGTCGCCGTGGTGTGGTTCACTGCTTGGTACAGGAAATTCAGTAATAACGAGAATAACAAGTTGTAATTAATTGATTGAAAGGAAAGACATGATGAAGAAATTTTTCATGCTGGTTGTGGCTTTTGTGGTCACTATGACTGCCAGCGCACAGTTTGAGCAAGGCAAGACTTATATCAGTGCCTCGCTTTCAGGACTTGACCTCAATTATAATGGCTCAACCAAGTTCAGTTGCGGACTGGAGGCCAAGGGTGGCTATTTCCTCGAGGACAACCTCATGGTCTTGGGCAATTTGGGATACAACCGCGTGGGCGGTGACGACCCCTCGCCAGACAGGTTCGTCGTCGGAGCCATGGGGCGTTACTACATCATACAAAACGGCATCTATCTCGGCGCTGGTGTCAACTACAAGCACTCCAACCATTCCTATAATGATATTATGCCGACAGTGGAAGTGGGTTATGCCTTTTTCATCAACCGCACCGTCACCATTGAGCCGGCTCTTTACTACGAGCAGTCGATGAAAAACCACGGTAAATATTCCAACGTGGGACTCAGGCTCGGACTGGGTGTATATCTCTTCACCAACTGATCCTGAATGTACCAGCAATATCCCTCGACGCTGCTTGAGAAAGCGGTGGGAGAGTTCGCTAAATTGCCGGGCATAGGGCGCAAGACCGCCTTGCGCCTAGTCTTGCACACGCTTCGACAACCTGTAGCCGACGTGGAGAGTTTCACCGAGGCCGTGGGGAGGTTGAGGCGTGAGGTGAGGTATTGTGGCATCTGCCATAACATCAGCGACTCCCCCGTTTGCGCTATCTGCTCTGACACGAAGAGAGACCGTTCTGTCGTTTGTGTCGTGGAGAACATCCAGGACGTGATGGCTGTGGAGAACACACAGCAGTTCCACGGACTCTACCATGTCCTGGGTGGGGTCATTTCTCCCATGGATGGAGTGGCACCCTCAGACTTGCAGATACAGTCACTTGTTGAACGCGTCGCAGAGGGTGGGGTGGAGGAGGTCATTCTCGCACTGGGAAGCACCATGGAGGGTGACACCACCAATTTCTACATATCGAGGAAATTGGCACCCTACGATGTGGAACTCACGGTATTGGCAAGGGGCATCTCTGTGGGTGACGAACTGGAATACACCGACGAGGTGACATTGGGACGGTCTATCATCAATCGCACCCCCTTTGGTAAATAGAATCCAGAGACGCTACAAATATCTGCAAAGCAAAACAGAGGCAAAACAGAGGCAAAACAGAGGTAAGAAAGAGGCAAAACAGAGGCGGAACAGAGGCAAAACAGAGGCGGAACAGAGGCAAAACAGAGGTAAAACAGAGTCAAAATGCGAATAAAAGTGAACATATGTCCCTTTAACTCCTCTTTAACTCCTCTTTAACTCCCCTTTAACTTCTGTAAAAACTCCCCTTTAACTTCTGTAAAAACTCCCCTTTAACTCCATTTAATAGGTGCGAATGCGAAAATATGAATAAGAATGACAATGAAGAAGACTAGGAAGATTTTGTTGACTACCTTGTGGGGTGCGCTTCTGGTGGCGTTGCTCGTCATCTTGGTGTATGAAACCTCCATCATCGACCAGGGTGCTCTCGCCGGCAATGCAAAGGCGGAGTTTGTCACCGCCGTGATTCTCGAATTGTCGGCATTGATGCTCATTCCACTCGTGTTCTGGCTTTTCAAATGGAAGAAGGTCAGGGAGGATATGGAGAGAAGGAAGGAGGGAGCGCTCCTCACATGGGGATTGCTCAGATTGCTGATGCTATGCATTCCTATGATGGCAAGCATCTTGGCATATTATCTTTTTGTCAATCCTACATTTTACTATCTCGCACTCATATTGGCCATCTGCCTCTTCTTTGTTTATCCGTCGGCAGACAGGTGTGCAAGGGAGATGGAAACTGCCAAAACCAAGGAATGAAACTCTCTGTCGTCATAGTCAACTACAACGTAAGATATTATTTGCACCAATGTCTTCACAGTCTGCGCCGGGCCATCAAGGGACTCGACGCAGAAGTCTTTGTCGTCGACAACCATTCAAGAGATGGCAGTGTGGGATATGTGTCCAAGTATTTCCAAGAAGTGAATTTCGTGGAAAGCAACCATAACCTAGGGTTCGCAAGGGCCAACAATATCGCCATCAGACAGTCGGAGGGAGAATATGTGCTGCTGCTCAATCCTGACACTGTGGTGGGAGAGGACACCATACGCAATGTATTGAAGTTCATGGACGAGCATCCTCAAGCCGGTGGAGTGGGGGTGCGCATGCTGAAGGCCGACGGCACCAAGGCGATGGAATCGAGAAGGGGGCTGCCTACACCTATGACGTCTTTCTATAAGATGGTGGGATTGTGCAAGCGTTTCCCTGAAAGCAGGACCTTCGGAAAGTATTATATGAGTTATCTGCCGTGGGATGAACCGGCACAAATAGAGGTGATCAGTGGCGCGTTCTGCATGCTCAGAAGGGAGGCGGTACAGAAGGTGGGATTGCTCGACGAGGACTTCTTCATGTATGGGGAGGACATCGACTTGTCATACAGGTTGCTCAAAGGGGGATTCCAAAACTGGTACATACCTGAAACCATCCTGCACTACAAGGGAGAGAGCACGCAGAAGTCGTCGTTCAGATACGTTCACGTGTTCTACGAGGCAATGCTCATCTTCTTCAGAAAACATTATGGCAGTTCAAGCCTATGGCTCACCCTTCCCATCAAGATGGCCATTTATCTCAAGGCTACTCTCGCCCTCGTGCAGATGCAGATGGCAAAAATGAGAAAGGCGTTGGGATTCTTCAGCCCTAGGAGGAGAAGGGAACCTGACTACATCTTCATCGGTTCCATGGCTTCCATCACGCAGTGCAGGAAATTGGCGAGAAAGAAGGGACTGTCGGGGGAATTCATCGTCGCTAATGAAAAGGTGAGGCCCGAGGGGCATCTCTCCATCTTGGACGACATCACCAATACGAAAACCATCAAGTACATCGTCTATGACATCGAGGCCTATTCGTTTAAAACCATCCTCGACATCTTCGCCAAGAAACCGGCAGACAATGTCATGATCGGTACCTACAACCCACGTTCAAAAACCATTATCACGGCGGAGGAAATACTCAAATGATTGGACTCTATGAAGACAATGTCTTAAGGCTAAGGGCGCTGGAACCAGAGGACCTCGATTTCCTATATGCCATAGAGAATGATGTCGAACTATGGGATGTTGGCAACGCCAACGTGCCTTACTCTCGTTATTCCCTCAACAACTACCTGCTCTCCACCACCTCCGACATCTATGCCGACAAACAGATGAGACTGGTCATGGAAGACAGGAAAGGGACTCCCGTGGGATTGCTTGACATCTTCAATTTCGAACCGCGGCATCGGAGGGCCGAACTGGGCATCGCCGTGGAGAAAAGTGTGAGAAACCATGGATATGGATGCAAGGCGGTGAGACTTGCCATCGAATATGCAAAAAATGTCTTGCACCTACATCAACTGTGTGCCGTAGTAGATATCTGCAATTCGTCGTCTCTCAAAATCTTCCAAGAGGCGGGGTTTGCTAAAGGTGCAACACTCAAAGACTGGATTTTTGACGGCCAAAGATACCGTGATGCATTGATGATGCAAATTTTTATGTAAAAAAACAATAAAAAATTTTTTTTATAAGAAAATTATTCCTACCTTTGCATCCGCAAATCAGAACTATGACCGATAGGGTGCGTTAGTTCAGTTGGTTAGAATGCCGGCCTGTCACGCCGGAGGTCACGAGTCCGAGTCTCGTACGCACCGCCAACAAGTTCTGATAGGGTGCGTTAGTTCAGTTGGTTAGAATGCCGGCCTGTCACGCCGGAGGTCACGAGTCCGAGTCTCGTACGCACCGCATAGCCCGCCTAAATGGTGGGCTTTTTTAGTATCATGGGCAGAAACAAATTTTCGCAAAAGGAAATACAAGAGATTGCTAAACTCTTGAGAATGAAGAACGAGGGCAACCGTGCCAAGCAGAAAAGCATAAGGCACATCCTGCGTGTGGACTATGAGTTCAACATCTCCGACTTCAACGAGCCTGGCAAAGCTTTCGGTGAGGTGGAACTGATGGCTGCCGTCAAGCGGGGTGCCATCGTCATCCTCGATGATGCCACCATAGAGGCCATGAAGGCAAAACGGGCCAGGGACAAGGCTCGCGACGAGGCGGAGCGCTTGAAAGAGGCTGCTGAAAATGGTGAACAGACCGACTGGCAGCAAGCTTTGAAGGAATGGGAGGATTATTATAAGGAACCATGAATCACAGCGGATCACGGCGGATCACGGGCGGATCATAGTTTTTGATCCGTTTTATGCTTCTATGAAAGAGAAATATCATGCATTTATGCATGTCCTTTCACCTCCATATCAAAATGACATCATTGATGAAGAAAATTGGCATATATTTGTCCTTTGTAATCATTTGAAACAACAAGGATATGGAAAAGACAAGAATCACCACCTCTGACTGCCGGGATATTCTCTCTCAGTTCGGCAACAAGCGCGAAGCTCTGATATTGGTCTATCTCCTCGCCATTGCCGATGGTGACGGGAGGGTGAACGGCAGTATCAATGCCTTGGCATCCCAATTGGACATGCACCGGCAAACACTTGCACGCTACATTTATCGTCTTTGTGAAAAAGGCTACGCCGTATGGGAAAACACTACAGGTTCGCGCCATCCTAACCTGCTTTATGTTTCAGCTTGTGTGCAAGCCGATGTGACAGGGGATGTGCAAGCCTGTGTGACAGAGGATGAGACAGCCTGTGTGACAGAAAATGTGACAACTCCAGCCTGTTGTGATACTGCGGCATTTCGTTATGAATCAGATAAATACGACAATGTGGAAAATCCGTCTGTGACAATTGGTGTGACAGGCTATGTGACAAGCTATCTGACAGCAAATGTGGCAACGTTTGTGACAAGCAAAGAAGAAAAAAAACAAAAGAAAGAAGAATTCCCCCCTGCACCCCCTATAGAAGAAAAAAAAACAAAAAAAAGAAAGAAACAACCTCACACCCGCGCATGCGTGCGAGAAAAATTCGACGGAAAAACTTGAAATACGACGACAGCGGTTTATCGACTCCCTTCATCCCTATGTCGAACGATATGGCGAGGAGATGATGAGGCACTTCGGTGAATACTGGACAGAAGAAAACCGCTCACTCACCCGTGTGTGCTTTGAAATGCAACCCACGTGGAACACTTCCAAGCGACTCGCTCGATGGGCAAGAAACGAACTGTCATTCCAACAAAACTACACCAACCAAGGCGGATACAACAGATCCACAGCGGCTGATCATATCCGGGAGGCACAAGAAACAGCCATCAGAGAAACCGAGGAGTTCATACGGCAGGCTGAAATGCGAAGGGGTGCCCGACCACCGCATCTCCCTGTATAATGAAGCCAAGCATTGTGATTCATTTTCAATCTATGAGTCATATGCATTCCGTACCTGTGGCTCACTGCTCTTCGTCATCGTCATGTTCTCCAAAATGTTCTCCATTGTTATCGTCTATTTCTATCTTCTCTGTTTTTGAGAACACGGGTTTCATGCCGTCCCATTTGAACGTGTGTATGAAGTGTCCCTGTGAGCTGAATTCTGTAATTTGCAAATCCTTCCCTTCTTCTGGCAAATCATAGTAGAATTCCCTGTCTTCCGTCGCCCGGAAGCCGTCAATGATCTGTGGTTCGGGAGTAAGTGTATGTCTCTTCATGTCGTAGTCGTAGAAACAAACGAAATGCATGTTGGGGTAGTTGTCTGTCCCACCAAAGTATATTCCGAGCAAACGGTGGCCATTTGAACGTTTCCAGTAACATGCTCTCATGAATTCATGTCGTTCAACGTGACCGTACCAATCTACCGACACAAAACCGTCCTTAGGCTTGTTGTGTACAACAATTTGTCCATTGTTATGTGTGTCTCGGCCTACCACGCCTTTTCTCATCGTTTTGACAGCTGAGCGAAGCATCCATGTGGGCCACTTCTTGTTGAAGCAGTCAAGCATCGTGACGAGAGTACCATCGGGCACATCCTTCAGGGTGATTGTCTCCCACTCGTTGGCTATTACTTCCAAATCTGTTGAACCACTGAACATATTCTGGCCTACTGCTGTCAAGCTTGTAATCAGTGTGATTACGGTCATCAAAATATACTTCTTCATGGATAAAACAATTTATGTTGAATCATCTTTTGTCTTTTGCTGCAAAAATAATCCTATTTATTCATTCTTGCAAATTTTACCATGTCTTTTTGTTGATTTGTGGATTATGGTTACTATGGATCATAGTTACTATTAGCCGATGCAAACATAGTAACTATGATCCGATGACGGAAGAAAAAAAGGCATGAGGTTCTGTCATTGTTCCAGCATGTCTTATACAACGACAGCGTGGTATTTGAGTCCTTCGGCGGCTATCCTGGAATGAGAGGTTTCCCTGACAGAGACCATTTCCTTGCCACCTATGAATGTAAGGAGGATACTTCAGGTGCGGTAGGACAATAAGACAAAGCACCAATTCGTTATGTTCAGAGATACATCCTCGACAGTCATTTGGGGGGACTCGCCGGGACGTTTTTTTGATATTGCATTAACTTCGCACTCAGAATTCTATCTCACAACAAGAAAAATGAACCATTTGAGTAAGCGAGAGCAAAAGGAATTCATTCATTTTGCCGAGCGTGAGAATGGTCGGATAAATCCAAGGGAAAATGAAAAAAGTTGGCGTTTCCGTAAAAAAACGAGGTATCTGAAGTGTCTTATAGTTAGATGTGCCCCCATACGGTGTGCAAATTTGGATTGAATGATATGCTTGAACAGAGATATATAGAACTGCTTTTCCGCCAAAACTACAGCAAGATGATACATCTGGCCAGGGTCTTGCTGGGCAATGACGATGAGGCAGATGATGTGGTACAGGACATCTTCCTGCGAATCGCAGACAGCGACATCCCGCCAAAGAGCGACAATTATCTTTTGATCGCCGTACGCAATGCCTGCTTGAACAGGATACGGCAAAAGCAGTTGCATGAGAAAGTGAAGAACTTGCTGCCCATAGATGCCGATGCGTACTTCCAGTCCATCGAAAAACAGCAGGAAAGGCTCGAAGACATTGCGGCTTTCGTGGACAAGCAAATGGAAGAACCTCACCGCAGCATCTTCCACCGCCGTTTCGATGAGGACCTGACCATAGCAGAC